>QIAR01000183.1:10360-10583 GCA_003225595.1 Acidobacteriota bacterium
AGCGAGCTTCACGCAGGTTGCAGGTGTAGAGGCGATGCGCGGTGACCAATCATCCGTGGACGGCATGCGCGCCGAGTTCCAGCGTCGCCGTGATGTTTTCGTGGCCGGACTTAACCGCATTAAAGGATTCTCCTGCCGGATGCCGAAGGGGGCCTTCTACGTTTTTCCCAACATCACAAAGACTGGCTGGAAATCGAAAACGCTTGCAGATGCGCTGTTGGAG
>QIAR01000701.1 GCA_003225595.1 Acidobacteriota bacterium
CGCCCCTGCGTCACCACGCATTCGTTCGATGGCAGCCAGCGTCTGGTCGATTTGGAAGTGACCAGCCGCACCGGCGGAGTCGTGACTGCGAAAGTTCCGCAGAATCCAAACGTTGCGCCGGCTGGATGGTACATGTTGTTTCTCGTCGACACCCAAGGTGTTCCTTCCCTCGCGAGATGGACACATCTCACGTAGCAACCTGCCGGTGGCACGACTGTGTCAGTTCAACGCATTTGGACAACCTTACATGCGCTTCCTGTGAGGGGCATATTTCGGCAACAAAGGTCAGATCAACAAGTAGAGAGCAAGAAGGCGGAAACGAAACTCCCACCCAAGAAGCAGGACCTTTCCAATTATTTCAATAACACAAGACCCCACAGATCCATTTCCGGGGCAACCCCCGAATGTAATTCCGCAATTGGCTAGCACTACATCAGTTTGCCATCGCTATCCAAATCGGCGACCACGATCGAGACAATTCCTTGCCCTCCCCGAGCCGTAGGCCACTGCAGCGCGGAAGGTTCCGTCACCATTGAATCAAGCGCACGAAGTCGCTGCTGCGTGCCATTATCGCCGCGACGCGCAGGTGCATTGGGTTGCGCAGATCGGCGCCAATTTGTTACGCGATGAGGAACTCATTGACTTCATTGCGGCCTCTGGGTGCATGCCCTCACTCTCCGCCGTTGACGCAGGGAACCGTTACTCAGCGGGCCGGAGCGGTTAGGCGGCACCGGCCTGTGCTCGATCAGGCGCGGCTATGCCGCGCCTCAATCCTTTGAATACGAGCCAGAAACCTGTCGCCAGTTCGAAAATCCCCAGTCCGGAATCGAACCACCACAGGTTCACGACCTTGGCGAAGGCAGGAGAAATGATGAAGGCGAGAGTACACGCGGCGGCCCAGGCGGAGGCGATGACACCGAAGCCAGCCAATCCTCTCGGGATATAGCCCGACTTGAAGAACAAGTAGCTGCAGGCGGTGGATGCCAATCCATAGAAAAGCAGGCCAACGTAATAGGCGTCGAAACCGGAGAGATAGAGCCTCGCCAAAGTCTGGGATTGATCTGTTCCAAGCACCCGCAGGTAATCGGCACCGTTCAACAGCCTCAGCGCAGTTAAGAAGATTGAGCGACATCAGGACCCACATCGAGGCGTATACGAGCCTCTCAAGCAAGGCCAAGGTGCGACCCACTGGCTTGAGGATCACGTACAGCGCGCTGAGGAGCACCACAAGGCCTGCCTCGTAGACCAGGTCGCCGGCAACACCGATACGAAATAATCGTTCGTGCGCCAGGATATTCCGAGCGGTTTCCGCGGCATTGCCCGCGACCATCAGGCGCTCGTGGATACCAAAATTGACCAGGACCACGATCACGAAGGTGAACAGGTAAGCAAATCCCGCGACTCTTGCAGCCTTGCGTTGTGACTCGTCGATAGTGCTGACCGTCATTTCGTTCCTCCTCCTACATTTCTTCTAGTGGCCCATATTGCTGTAGACGGCGGCTTTCATGTGAGGATGGACGCCCCCGCTGCGTTGGCCTGCTCCTTCCATCGTTGAACGTTGACGCCGAATACGAGGAGCCAAACGATCAGCACGAACTCCCCAATGCCGCAGGGCACTAGAACGTAGCTGAACACATAAGCGCCGAATGCAGGTGCGAGGAAGTGCACGAAGCTGTTGATGAGGTAGCCGACGGCCGCGTGTGTCGAGATTTTCGAAACAGTTGACCTGCGGTCCCAAGGACCTACGTGCCGGCCACTGTAGACTCCTGAGCGGCGCCTGTCAAAAGGAAGGGTCGGCTAACCATAGCTTTTACACCGCCACGATGGTGGATGGATGGTCGCCCAATCCGGAAGTTGAGATCAGCTGGATAGCCTAGTTTCCGTTGCCCATCATCCTTGTATCGCGTTTGGCGTACTGCGCGAATCTTTCTGATTAAATTCGTTCGAACACAGCAGTTTCCGTTTGTAACCCTGGAACCTGTAACGGTGCAGCAAATCGCATCCAAATCTGGGTCCCATAACCATCACAGATAAGGCGACCAGCAGCAAGGCTCCAATCCTCGGAAGGGCAACATCCTAGGTTACCTTCGATCACAGGAGGGTCACCTCTAGACTCACACTATGGGACTGGAGTGTCTACTTTTAACCCGCGATTCAGACCTGCTAAGCGGGATCAGAACCAAGTTCAATGAGCTTGGCATCGAGATTCTTGTCCGCAAAGACGCGGCGTTGGCAGTTGAACTCTCGAAAGAGCGCCACTTGGACGGTTTTGTCATCGATTGTGATGACGTGCAAGGGGGCAAGGAGGCACTCAGCAACATAGTAGGAAACCCCGCGAACAAGCAGTCCGTAATGGTCGCCGTGTTAAACGGTGGAACCTCGGTCAGCGAGGCTATCGAAAGGGGGGCAAACTTCGTGTTGAACAAGCCTCTTCAAGATGGCCGACTACGCGCGTGCCTCGACATAGCCGTACCGAAGATGGAACGCGAACACAGGCGCTACTTCCGGCACGAGACGGATCTGCCCGTTGAGCTCCAGTTGCACACAGGACAGCCCTTCCTGGCGCGGATGCTGAATGTTAGCGAGGGAGGCTTTGCCATCCAAATCA
>QIAR01000676.1 GCA_003225595.1 Acidobacteriota bacterium
CACCCAGCCACCGAGCACGAGCTCAGGCGGTACAGGCCCGCAATCTGCTGTCTGAATTGCGGTTGGCGTTTGCCAAATGCTGACCTGACGCAGTTCGCAATAATTGGGGTGGGTCGTTGTAAGACCCGCCCTTTTGTTTTCAGTCGAGGCCACGGGCGGATTATCAGCAGAACAATAGGTGCTCTGGGCACAAAACATGACAATCGCGAGTTAATTTACCAGTCATAGCACTTTCGTGGCTTACGTCTGGCACACCCGTGCCATTTTCAGACTTAGGAGAAACACTTAGTCTTGTTTTCGAGCAGTTCTGGGGGAGGGCTGCCCGGGCGTCCATGACTCGAAAGAGTCGGGACGCCTGTTTAATTTTGGGGGACAATTTCAAAGGGGAGAAAGGCGGCTGCTTTGCGCGGCGGCCTTTTCAATTCGTGCTATCGCTTGTAACGACCCATCAACTCCGCTTTACCCACGGTGTGACCTTCCAGCGCGTGTTCTAACTGCTGCTTGGCGGCACCGGGCTTCAGGTTGACCATCGAGTCGACAGCATACAGTTTGAAAAAATACCGGTGCGGTTTGCCCGGAGGCGGGCAGGGGCCATTGTAGCCAATTTTGTGGAAATCATTTCGACCCTGGCGCGCGCCGTTGGGGAGTTGTTCGTCTTTGCTCATGCCTTCGGGAAGGTTCTTCGTATTGGCGGGAACATCGAACAGCACCCAATGCGTCCATGTCCCGGCGGGTGCATCCGGGTCATCGGCGATGAGAGCGAAGGTCTTTGTGCCCTCGGGTGGGTCTGTCCAGGAGAGGTCGGGCGAGACATCTTGACCATCGCACGTAAACTTCTTCGGAATCTCACTGCCGTTCTGGAAATCTTTGCTGGAAATGGCAAATGCCATGGCGTGCTTCCCTTCGTTCTGGCTGGTGGCTGCGTTTGAAACGAAACCAGATTCTGTGCCCCAAGTGGCCGTCATAGCGAGCAGAATCAAACTGCACGTGGCGAATATTTTCGCGGTCAGTGAGAATAGAGCTTTCAGGTCTCGCATGGTGGACTCATGAAAGATGGCTTAATGATCAGTTCGTCGAAATAGTGAAATTCACGGTGATACGCGCTTCGGTTTCCACTGCCCGTCCAGACTGATAATAAGGCTTGAAGCGCCACTGCTTGACGGCCTCGCGAGCCGCCTCAGCTAAAATGGCAGGTCCGCTCACCACCCGTAAGGCTTGGATCTTCCCGTCCTGGCCAATCAGCGCTTGCAGCATCACTGACCCTTGTACCTTCATTTGCCGCGCCAGAAGCGGGTAGTCGGGGTTCACCGGCCGAGACAAAGCGTGTGCAGTATCGGGCGAAAGTTTAACCCGGTCGGCCTCGGTACTCTCGGGAGAGAGTCGTTCTCGCTCGGCGGCATTCGTCGTGGGGCCGGATTCATTGCCTGCAGCCGGATTCTTAACCGAGGCCAGTTCTCCCCCGGTTCCGGTTTGAGGGGCCGTTTTCGGTTGCAGATCCAGCTTGACTGAATTGCTGCCGGGCCGCAGAGTGCGATGTTCGTCGCCAGCTACGACTTCCACCTCGAGCGGCGGAAGGACCGCTCGATTCATGATCACCGGAGCCAATTGAGATTCAACATCCGCACTCTTGGGAGCAGCGACACTATGCTTCTTCGATTTCGTCCCGGATTTATTCGCGGGCGCAATATGTTTCTGCTGCGGGCTCCCTTGCGGCTGACTCTGAGTATTCGCTGGCGTCGATTCCTGATCTTCAGTTTCTGATTCTGCTACGGGCGAGGATGGAAACCAGAACTCCCTGTTCTTGATAAGCACCAGCGCCAGCGCCACAATCAGCAAAACCAAAGCGAGCGCCATTCTCTTGCGCTGCCGCGGCTCGTACTCGGGCGCGACGACGGGCTCCGCGGGTTCCATCACACCGACTTTTTCCGAAGCATCGAACTTCTCATCAATCATGGGCAAGGTGCCTTGTGCTCACGAGCAAATGGACTGATGCATAGTATGCCTCGAAACCGCCGCCGAAACCAGCATGAATACTGAAAAACCAGCTTGTGTGAGGGGGGATCACAATAACCAGGGGCTTGGGTCGCAGCTAAGAATTCCAGGTCCGTCTAAGCCGCCTGTACGCGAGGGGATGCCGACACATGGGGACCAATTCCGCCAGGATCTCCGGGTCGGCATTAGGCCGATTTCTTCTGGTCAGAAGGAAACTGGAGGAGTTTTCCACGTTGTTCTGGTGGAACCCATTTACTACTCTTCCGGAAGTTCTCTGGAACCCGAAACACAATCACCTGCGCCATAGC
>QIAR01000677.1 GCA_003225595.1 Acidobacteriota bacterium
CCCAAGTCATGGCCGAGACCAGGGCCGAGCTGCAGAAATTGATGGAGCGGAAGTCCAGCGACTTCGACTTTTTCCTGCCTGCACCCGCAGACTAGGTACTGAAGGCATAACTCCCTTTTCAGGGCAACCCCGATCAATCTTGCCTTGTTCGGGGCGAAGTGCGGCCCGAAGAATCTAGCCGAGCTTCGCTTGGCCAGACAGGCAAGGGCGCCTGTCTCTACCTGGCGTCAAACTAGGCTGTGACGAACTCTCCGTCCGCCGAGCGCCTGGCCGGCTACGGCCGACGCGTGCCGCTTCAAATCGGATGTGCGTTTCCGAGTTTTTCCGCAGTCTGTTCAGTCGTGGGCGATGTAGAACGGCTGAGATCTTCGACTGTGGTCTCCTCCCACAGAGTCTTGTCTTTCAGGATACGGGAGACGAGTGCGGTGTGCATGGCATGACCGGCACGATCGGCGACAACGTTTCCAAGAATCTGCTTGCCGAGGAGCGCAAGATCGCCGATCAGATCCAGCACTTTATGGCGCACGAACTCATCCTCGAAGCGCAGCGGCGGGTTCATCAAGTCGTCGCGTGTCAGGACGATGGCATTTTCCGTCGAGGCACCGCGAATCAATCCTTGCTGGCGCATGGCGTCAGCCTCGTGTAGGAACCCGAAGGTGCGCGCCGCGGCGATCTGGCGCAGGTAGTTACCGTCAGATAAATCTACCTGGAAAGTCTCTCGTCCGATAAGTGGATGGGGAAAGTTGATCGCGTAGGAAACCGAGTACGCGTTAGCGGGATAGATGGCGATGAATTTGCTGGCTTCGCGCAGTTCCAATTCGCGGCGAATACGCAAATAAGTTCGCGGGCGCCGCTGCCTGCGAATTCCTGCTTTGTGGATCATCTCCACGAACGGGCGAGCACTGCCATCGAGGATTGGCAACTCCAGATTATCAAGCTCAACAATGGCATTATCTATGCCTAGACCGATAAACGCGGAGAGCAGGTGCTCGGTGGTCGAGATGAGCACGCCCTTTTTCATCAAACTCGTGGCATAGCTCACACGGGCGACATTGTGGCTGACCGCCTCAATCTCGAAGCCATCCAGGTCAGTGCGCCGGAAAATGATCCCGGAACCTGCGGCCGCGGGCAGGAGGCGGAGGCTGACAGGGGCTCCGCTATGCAGTCCGACTCCTTGGCATTCGACAGCAGTGCAGATTGTCTGTTCTTGTCTCAAGCGTGGTTCTTGGAATATGTCCCGTCTGATGATCAGTTTACAGGCAGGGACGTACGGTCCGTATGTGGCAAATAAGCCACACTGCGTGGTACCTGGGGAACAGAGGTTCACGGTTGTTGAGTGCGCTGTCGCGATATGAGAACACACGCGTCACGGGGCTAGAAGGATTTTCTCCACTCTGTGCAAGTCGTCTTCCGTGTCCACCCCTATTGTGTCAAAGGGAGTTTCCCCGACGTGGATCGGAATTCCGTTTTCCAGAAAGCGCAATTGTTCCAGGCGTTCGCTGCGCTCGAGCGGTGATTCGGGCAGTTGGAAGAAACGGTCAAGTGCCGCCTTGCGATAGGCATAGATGCCAAGATGCTTGAAGTACAGCGGGCGCATACCATCGCGGTCATAGGGCACTGTGGCACGAGAAAAGTACAAAGCTCTACCGCTGACGTCTGTGACCACCTTCACTGCGTTAGGATTTTTCACATCTGCCGCTGGAGCAGGCGTCTTCAGAGTCGAAACCTGTACCGCGGGGTTTTTCATCACATCCAGCAGGCTTTTGACGTGCTCTGGCCGGGTGAGCGGCTCGTCTCCTTGTATGTTGAGGTAAACATCGGCGGCAACCAAGTTCGCGATTTCGTGAACACGTTCCGTGCCACTTTGATGGTCAGCGGAGGTCATCCGCGCCTGCCAACCATTCTTCTGGCACACCTTCAGGATTTCTTCTGAGTCGGTGGCGATCACGACGTCCTGCAGCAAGGGGGACGAACGCACAGAGCGATAGACATGGGCGAGCAATGGCTGCCCGGCAATCTCACGTAGCATCTTCCGCGGAAGGCGGGTGGAGGCGAGTCGGGCGGGAATCACGGCGATCGCTTGCATTGCATTCCTAGTTTCGGCTGGCCGATCATGTTCCGAGTGTCTGTAGGGCAGCCATCTTAGGTGTGCTGATGGGGTAAGTCAACGGAAAGCCGGAGCGCCACAGCAGATGGGGCGAGCAGAGCACGGA
>QIAR01000123.1 GCA_003225595.1 Acidobacteriota bacterium
TGGATCGCCATCATGGTTTCGGCGATGATCTACGGCCTGCTTGCCTTCCAAACGCTTACACAATTGATCAGCATTTACATCTGGCTACGCATCGCGACTTCTCTGATGACCGTTCTAGCAGGGTGGCGCCTAAGGCAGACGAAGCCTGAGGTGGTGCGCGCATTTGCCATCCCTTGGGGTCGTCTGGGTTTGCTGTACGTGGTGGCCGCACCGGCGTTAATCGGCTACGTGGCACTGCGCTACAGCGATCCCTTTGCCATTCGTTGGGGTCCCCCGGCGCTGCTTCTGGGACCCATCGCATATCTTTCTTACTACCTGGTGAAGCGGCTGTCCTCAAATATCGCAACTGACCCGCTGGCTCCGCACTAACTAACCCAATCCAGAAACTTGTACCAGGCTCCCGCCAGTGGCAAGAACCAAGGGTTACCGTTATAGAGACCCAGGGGCGCGCCGGGAAACGGAATGCCGACGAATGGATTTTCGTTCTTGCCCCCGACGATCCACTCCGCCATTTGTTGGCCCTGGTAGGTCGCCATCGCTACTCCATGTCCCGCGTATCCCACAGCGAAATACATTCCGTCGAGTTGCCCGGCGTGCGGCATGATGTCGAAGGCAAAATCCAGCGTCCCGCCCCAGACGTACTCGACTCTCGCGTCGCGCAATTGCGGGTAGACCTGAACCATGCCTCGCCGCAGAATCTCTGCACTCTTACGAATTGTTTGCTCAGTTTCGGGGAAAAATGCGGCGCGCCCGCCGAAGAGCATTCTGCGATCCGGCGTCAGGCGGTAGTAGTAGAGATAATTTTTCGAGTCATAGATCATTCGGTTGCGCGGGCTCAGCTCGCGCGCCGGCGCCTCGGGCAGAACCTCGGTCGCGATGATGTACGAACCAATAGGAATAATCTTCTTCTTCAGCCCGGGCGTTACGCTTCCGGTATAACCGCTGGTACCGACGAAGACATCTCGCGCCCACAGCGAGCCTCGCGAAGTACTCACGCGCCAGCCCCGCGTTCCCTGGCGCGTTTCACGTTCGATCTTCTGCGCGCGCGCGCGCTCGAAAATCGCGGCAGCAGCCCGGTCCGCCGCCCGTGCCAAGCCCGCCACGTATCGTGCAGGGTTCAAGCCCGCGCTGACTTCATCCACCATGCCACCGAAATAAATGTCGGACCCGATCTCGGTGTGCAGCTCACTCTTAGGCACAACGCGCAGGTGGTGGTTGAATTCACGTGCGATTACTTCCACCTGACGGCTGTAATCGTCGAAGTGTTTCTGTTTGCATGCGACCTCGAGGTGTCCACAGCGGGAGAATTGGCAGTCAATTGCTTCCTCGCGCACGATCTGCTCAACGCAATCGATAGAGGCCAAGGAAGCCGCGTACATGAGCTGCGTCCGTTCGCGGCCATACATGGAAATCAGCTTATTCACACCGAGCTTCAGGCCGGTAAGTACCATGCCGCCGTTACGCGAACTGGCGCCCCAGCCGACGGTCTCCGCCTCAAGTACCGCGACTTTAGCGCCGTGCTTGGCTAACGTGCGTGTCGCCGACAGCCCCGTGTACCCGGCGCCGATCACCGCCACGTCCACGCTCTCAGGCAATGGTTGCGTGGCGTCAGCTTTCGGCATTTCTACCGTGGTCAGCCAGAAGTTTCTTTCTTTAAAGGACATGATTATGTAAATTGGCCCTGCCTGGGTCCCAATCTACAAGACCATTGCGTACGCCAACAACCGGGATCGCTACGCTATCCAGGATGTATTTCGTAATTGGCCGAACCCTACGCCACAATGGTCCATGCATGCGTTCTGGCCGGTCTGCGGGTTAGCGAATTGGTGGGGCTGAAATGGGAAGATGTACACAATGATTCCCTAACAGTGGATGAACGCTTCTGCAGTGGTGATTGGGGATGCCCGAAGACAACGGCCAGCGGTGCGACAATCGGCGTCGATGCCATTGTCGTTCAGCGCAGACAAAGAACGGGGGATACAAGCGAGCTCGTGATGGCCAGGTAAGCGATGTTTTGGAACGAAATGGAACGTGATTGTGATAGCGAAGGGCCGCAAGTGACTGAAAATATGGTGGAGCTAGTCGGGATCGAACCGACGACCTCATCGTTGCGAACGATGGCGTCCGCCGTACTCATCTGACTGATTCGATTCGATTTGTCTCCAATTTCAAGCACTCAAAACCTCGATTTATTGTGACAACAGTGTGACAGGTTTTGATCGCGATGCATTCGCGAACTCCGACAGCTTCTCTATCGCTCGCCGCTGCGCAGCAGGAACACATTGAGCGTAGATGGTTCATCGTGGTCGCGATGCGCGAATGCCGCATCTGGCCCTGCACCGATTTCGGGTCGGCTCCCGCCTGAACTAACCAGGTCGCATGGGAGGTTCTGAGGCATCTCCAATTCACAAACGGTAGGCCGAGTTTTCGGGCCGCTGGCTGGATGTGCCGCTTGAGCATGTTTTGGTCATTCATCGGCTTTCCGTCTTTCACGCTCTGAAACACTAAGGCGTCTGGATCGTCTGATTTGACCAGCTTATATTTTCTGATTGCCCGCCCAGCCCGAACTTCCACGGTGAGATTCTTCAGGCGAAGGATGCGGGCAATTACTTCAGGCGAGACTCCGATGGTTGCTGCACTCGCCTGAGTCTTTGGTACCGACCAATCCCCACGGCAAAAACGCTCCTCAATCGTGATTGAGTCAGCGTGAATGCAGCGCCATTTCAATCCGATCAATTCAGACACCCTGAGGCCTGTCCACGCGGCCGCAAAGATCATGGTCGAGTACGGTTCTTGCACGAAGTCCACCAGCAGATTGAACTGCTCGGGCGAGATAAATGGCTTCCGACGCCTGCCCGTCTTGTCCGGCGGCATCTGTAAGCCGTCCATCGGGTTGGTGACCACGAATCCGTACCGAACTGCAGATCGCAGAATCGAAGAGAGTGCGTCCCGTATTTTAAAAATCGAGGGGTAAGCTACTCTCTCGCCTGCGAGCCCTGAAAAGTACCGTTGCAGAGTAAGTGGCGTGAGATGGAGTTGAATCTCGGCTCAAGGTACTTCGCGATTGTGCCTTGATACGAGTCCTGCGTGGTCTTTGCCAGCAGCGGCAGTTCGGTCGGGATGTAGGTTGCGTTCACGTAGGTTGAGAAGTTCACCGCGCTGCCTACTGTGATGAGGCCCTGATTCACAGGTCGCAACATCTCAGCGGCAATTTTTCTTACTTCCCGTTCCGGAATGGATGCCGGCGCTAGTTTAATTCGTTTTAATGTTCTGGTACGTACGCTGCCCCTAAATCCATCTTGGCGGATACGCAGGTACCAGCACTTGCCGACACGTTCCGGCTTGGGATCTTGAAACCTTCGCTTTGCCATCGCTTCAAAATCTCCTCGATGGCTCGCGCAGGGGGCTGCTGCCTCGCCAGCAAGCGTATCATGGCTGTCTACTGCCGCCAGGTTCGGAATGTGATCGGGCGACGGCATGGTTTTATTTACGAGGCAGCCTCGCAAGTCTGGCAGGTCGTGGTTCCGTCTTTTTCCCGGTGCAGCGCAAAGGACCCACAGGCAGGGCAGCTCGGCATGGTCCCTGCTTTTGTGGTGTCCACCCCCGCTCTAGGAGGGTTTTGATCGGTTACATCGGTTACAGTGCAGTGTTCATGCGGGTCCGAGGCACTTTTTTTGATCGGTTACATCGCGGTTCTTGTAACCGGTGGAAAAGTCGGTTTCGATCAATGGGTATGCAGGTTGTAACTGTGCCTAACTGCCAACGGCATTAGCCGGTTGTTGAAGCCATTCGGGATCAGCCCGCGTCCCATCCGATTCGAGGAAAAGGTCGCCAAGGGCTACTAGCGGAATCGTTTGAGGCATTTGCCCGTTACCTAACTCGCAAGCCCTCTCAATCCAGCCTCGCAGCGGTTACGCTCCTGATGCCATGCTTCTATTGCAACACGGCTTTGTGTCAGTGTTGAGTCAGTGAAAACGGGGAAATCAGTGAGTGAAAGTCAGTGGGAGGTCAGTTACGCGGGGGTTTTTGTCGTTCGGTTGTAATTCGTAATGTAGTCACGAATCCTGGACAGTGAAACACCGAAATACTTGCTGAGCAGCAGAGCCGCGTAGCCGGTCGCCCACTGGTTTGGATGAAGTAACATTTCTCGATCCTCTTTTGACAACTGCTCAGATTCCGCAACCTTCCAAATGAGAAAGTTAGGCGTGTCAGCTTTGATTTCGTCGATGTTCTTGCCGCCCTCCCGCGTCATGTAGCGGACACGTTTTATCTCGTCTTTGAGCTGTACACAGATCTGCCCTCGCTCTACTGCCCTCGGCTGCTTTGTCTTTGATTCGGGTCGTCCTGAGGACATTGCTTCGTCCAAGTCCAGCCCCGAGGACGCCGACTTCGTTGATTTCATCTCGCCCTCGTCGTAAGCAGAAATAATCGGCAGGTAGGCTTGGCTCATCACTTCGTCACGGCCGCCTTGACCTTCGATCAATTTCCGCTCCACGCTTGCAGAGATGAGATCCAAGAGCATCTTCGTCGCGATAGGGTGATCACCTGCATGCAATTGCGCGACGTTTTCTACTGCCCATAGCCACTGCGGCGCAATCCAGCTCGCAGGAGTTTTTCCTTTCTCCAGCACTCCAATAATCCACCAAAGGTACATCGGGCGGAAGATCCAGATAGCTTCGAATGCGTTAGGGAGCCACTCCGAGAGACTGTCGGAAGGAATGCCATACCTAGCTGGCAGCGGTTGCAGATGAACGATAAGCGCTTGCATCACCCTGTTGTGCTGACCTGGCATACCATTGCATAGCCGCTGCCGGATCTCGGGCAACACCTTCACCGTTCTCGTACATGTGGCCAAGGTTGTTCTCGGCAGGAGCGTAACCCCTCCGCGCCGCTTCTCGATACAGATCGAGTGCTCTGCCGAAATTCTGAGGCACACCTGTACCTGTCTCGTATAGGCGTGCGGCATTGAATTGCGCTTCCGGCAGACCGCCAGCCGCTGCTTTCTCAAACCATTTGGCTGCCTCGGCTAAATTGCGCTGTACGCCGGTCCCCTGGTAATACATCACTCCGAGATTGTGTTCTGCGACTGGGTCTGCCTGCTCAGCAGCTTTCGAAAACCATTTGACCGCTTCAGAAAAATCCTGTTTTACAACTTCACCCCTTTCGAAGGCCATGCCCACACGGGTTTGTGCTCGATGATTGCCTTTGCGAGCCTGTTGCATCAACTTCGGCCAGTCGTGAGCGGTTAGGGACTCAAGTTTGCTATCGCTGGCGCCAATCGTGAGGACGGCCATAAACAGAAATGCAATACCCATAAACGGCTGACGCTCATTGCGCATGGGTTCACCTCTGCGGGGAAAAGTAACTCTGAAACGAGGGGGAGGAAAACCTCCGTGAGGAGCGAAGCGGAGTCTGTGCTACCGACGCGAGTACTCAGGAAGGGGAACCGGAGCCGACCGCCACGCCCCCACACAGTCCTCGATGCTGATGTTTCTCGGAGGTAATGTCAACACAAAAGCCAACACCCCGGAATTAACAGAGGCAGTAACCGCCCTCTACTCGCGCCATTTTGGACACAGCGTCGGGACGAGTTCGCAACTTGCAAATTGTTGACGTAACTCTGACAATGTCGGCGGTGTCAAGGAACCTTTTGGAGCGCACTGTCGCCTGCACTCGGAAGAGCGCGTCATTTTGCTCTAAGGAGATGTGTCCAACCAACCGAGGTCGCTCGCAATAATTTCAGGTCAGGAACTCACTCCGACCCACGCATCTCTTCGGTCTACAATCTCGATCATGATTGCTAGCTCGAACTCCCCTCGAAAGGGAGCGGTATGGCGCCCCCCTGGTTTTTTGCTTGACAAAGCAAACGAACTGACGCTTAATGTCAAGCCAATGTGGGGTATTAAATCGATTCCATATTAGCAGAAAACCCAATATTGTGTCCCGGGAGGATCGTATGCGTGCTCGCATGTGGCTAGGTGTCCTCATTTGCCTCTTCCTTGCTTTACCCGTGGCAGCGCAGAAGTTTACAGGAACAATTCGCGGGGCTGTCACTGATCCCAGTGGCGCTGTGCTACCCGACGCTGAAGTAATTATCACGAACGATGGAACCGGAGAAACGCGTACGGTCAAGACCAATGACCAGGGCGAATACGTAGCACCCGAGTTATTGGCCGGCGTGTACACAGTCACCGTAAAGAAGGCCAATTTCAAAGAAGCGGTCAGTAAGGGAGTTGAGTTGCACGTAGCCAGTACTGCTGTGGCCAACGCGGTGTTGCAGGTGGGCAGCACAAATGAGCAGGTCATGGTTGAGGCCAACGCTGTTCAGGTGGAAACCTCGACCGGCGTTGTGGGCAATGTGGTCGAAGGCAATGAGGTTCGCGAATTGCCGCTCAACGGCCGTAGTTTTGTACAGTTGACCCAGCTGATGCCGGGTGTTTCCCCACAAGCAAACTTTAGCAGTAAGAATAAGGGTCTGATGGCCGGTGTGGACTTCTCCGTGAATGGCAACAGTACCACCGGCAATCTCTTCCTGGTGGACGGTGTCAATGACAATGACATCGGATCGAATCGGACCATTCTGGTATACCCGTCAGTTGATGCGATCCAGGAATTCAAGATGCTGCGCAACAGCTATGGTCCCGAATATGGCCAAGCTATGGGCGCGGTCGTCAATATCATCACGCGTGGTGGAACGAACCAATTCCATGGAGGCGCGTTCTATTTCGGGCGCAACGACAAGCTGAACGCGACCGATTACTTCAACAACCTGCACGGGGTCCCGAAGGATGTGCTGCGCCGCAACGATTTTGGTTACAACCTGGGCGGGCCGATCGTCAAGGACAAGCTTTTCTTCTTCTGGTCGCAAGAGTGGAACCGGGAGCTTCGCGGGGCGCAGCGTTCCGCCAACGTACCGACGGCCGCGGAGAAGACCGGAGACTTCTCCACTCTTCGCGTCGCCAGCGACGGGAGTCCATGTGAGAACGCGCCCACAGATCCCGTGACTGGCAAGGTTTACACCAGCGTGCCCGGGATCCCCTCCCCCGCCGGCACGGCAATCGTGCAAATCTTCCCGGACCCGAACCTTTCCCCAAGTCAGGTCACCCCGGCCGACTGTGTGAATTGGGCAACATCGTTAACCGCCCCCATCTACTGGCGGCAGGAAAGCATCCGGATGGACTACCGGCTGGGAAGCGGTTGGAGCTTGTTTGGCCGTTACACTCAGGATCACTGGTCCCAGCCATTCCCCAGCACCTTGGGCTTCTGGGGCGACGATCCGTACCCATCGGTGGAATCAAGCTGGATCCAGCCCGGATACCAGGCGACGATCAAGCTGACGAAGCTGTTTGGCAGCACGGCGGTGAATGATTTCCAAATATCGTACGCTGCCAACCGGATCAAAGCCGACCGCGCCGGCACCAACCCGGGGCTCAATGATCAGATCGGTAAGGTATTCACTCCCGACTTTCCTTTATCCGACAAACAATCAGGTGCCAATATGGGTTACCCCGTATTCTGGGGCGGATTAGGAAATGGGGCTGACTCGGCCGACCTGTGGACCCAGGCTCCATGGCACAACAATGAAGCGCTTTACATCTTGAAGGATGATTTTTCAAAAGTCGTTGGCGCGCACACCTTCAAGGTTGGTTTCCTTGCCAGCAACAATCAGAAGAACGAGCTGGTAAACGGAACATCCGAAGAGAATACCCAGTTCGGGGGTGTGGTCGGTCTGGACGACACCCGGCCGGACGCCGCGGACAGCAGTCTCAATGGGACCTTTGACGCCCTCTGGGCTGGCAGGGTGTGGAGCGCCAGTGAATCCCAGACAAACCCTTTCTCCGAAACGCGTTGGCATGACATCGAGTTTTACTATGGGGATAACTGGAAGGTCAGCCGCCGCGTGACTCTTGATTATGGCTTCCGCTGGTCGTTTCTGCGACAGGGTTACCATGCCAAGGATAAGATCTCTACCTTCGAACCGAGTGCCTATGATCCGGCGTTGGGCTCGGACCCGTGTAACGGGCTTTTGGTGGTTCCGGGGACCCACTTCTGCCAGGATGCGGGGTTCCTGGGTGGCATTCCTGGGCCCAATCGCGCCCTTAAAGAAAACAACAATCATGCCATCGCACCGCGCATCGGCATCGCCTGGGATGTGAGGGGCGACGGCAGGACAGCGATCCGCGCCGGCGTTGGCCAGTTCTTCCAGCGTGAACGCTTGAATCACACGTTGAACATGGCCAACAACTCTCCATTTTCGCTGTTCGCCCCCGATTTCCGCCGCACTCTGGACACTCCGGTTGCGCAGGCCGCCACCGGTGCTCCAAACTATGGCATAGATCCCAGCGCGAACCTGCCCAACACCTGGCAGTGGAATTTGACGGCGGAACGAGAAATCGTGCGGAACACCAAGCTAGAGATTGCCTACGTCGGCAACAGGGGACTTCACATCCTTCGATATAACGACGCCAATGCGGTTCCTGCCAGCCTCCGCTTGCAGCACGCCTTGTCCAACGACAACGCCGATCGGCCTTTCGGCGCCGGGGATTTCGGGTTCATTCCCTTTGGCGAATGGAAAGGAAGCTCGAATTATCACGCACTGCAAGCCCTGTTCCGCACGCGCATTAAGGG
Organism: Acidobacteriota bacterium; assembly: GCA_003225595.1. GTDB lineage: Bacteria > Acidobacteriota > Terriglobia > Terriglobales > Acidobacteriaceae > Gp1-AA124. Next base: position 8,629 of record QIAR01000123.1, read on the forward strand.
GCTGGACGCCCAGTTCGCCTATACCTTCTCTAAGTCACTAAGCGACGCGGACATCGTTAGCAGTGGATCTTCTGGTCAGACCGAGAATTTGGAAGATCCGACGAATCCGCGTAGGAACTACGGGCCTAGTTTAATTAATCGGCCGCATACGTTTGTAGCCAACATTGTCTACAACACGCCGGAGCTTAACGGCAGTAACTCCTTCCTCAGACATGCTCTGGGCTCATGGGAATTGGCCACAATCCTTGATTACGCTAGTGGCACCCCGTTAACAGTGTTCGCTAATCAACCCGACATAAGCGGTGCTCCCGGCGGATTAACCGGAACTGGAATAGATCAGGGAGAAACCCGTCCCAACAGGGTACCTGGCCAGCCCTGCCGGGCGCCGTCAGGTTCTCCCAAGTTCCAGTGGCTGAATCCCGCCGCCTGGACACTCGATGGTTTCCAGTTGGCGACATTCGGCACAGCGTCTGTAGGCGAGTGTGCCGGACCCGGATTAGCCAATACAGACTTCTCTCTCTACAAGAACTTCAAGCTCACGGAACGGGTGACACTGCAGTTCCGCATGGAGTTCTTCAACCTGTTCAACAAGGTGCAGTTCCGCGGGAACTCGCCAGACGTAGACCCAGAGAATGGAGGAATCTCCAGCAATCTGGCAGACTCTGGGGTTGCCTGCGTTGCCAGCAACGTCGGCGATCCTACCAGCCCATGCTTCGGCCGTGCGATCAACATAGTGGCATGGGATTTTGCAACCAACGGTCACCAAACGTTTGGCCAGGCTTCGGGCGACCGCGGTCCACGCGAAATCCAGTACGCTCTGAAAATAACATTCTGAGTGTCTCCTTCAACGGGTGAGGCTTGACTTTGCTCACGCCTCACGCTTTATCCTTATCTTTTCATGGGCCTCTCTAGAGATTTCCCCCCCAGGAGCCCGCGATCCGGTGCGGGGAGTGCTTCGTTGCGCAAATGCGTCATTTCCCTCGCATGCGTACTCATTAGTTTCAATTCCCGCGCGCAGACCTCGAAACCCTCGGCGAAGGAACCAGGCTCACAGAGGCAGGAAGACGCATTCCAGAAACATTTCGACACGGCTCGTACATTCCAGATCGCGGGCGACCGGGAATATGCTGCGACGGAATACAAGACATTTCTGGCGGAGGCGTTGCGCCGCGTTGCCCGTCTACGCACTCGCCTGGGCCAATACGAGCAAGCGGAAAAGCTTTTTGAGGCAGGGTTAAGTGTGGCGCCCGAGGATCCTGATTTGCGCCTCGATTTTGCTGCCATGCGCCTCGAGCAGAACAATTTT
>QIAR01000698.1:0-435 GCA_003225595.1 Acidobacteriota bacterium
CCGGCGAGCCCACCAATGGATCGCATACGGAGCCTGGGATTGGATTACCTGTGACCGGATCGAAGGTAAAGAACCAGTTGCAGGCATCTGCTAAGTACGTTCCGACCGACGCAGGCGGCGCATTCCGATTGCCATAGAAGGGCCGGACGGTATCCACCGTGCCTACGAATGCCCCGTTGAACGTGGCATCGCCACAGCCGCCGCCACCGCAACCCCCGGTGAACGCGTTATACCCGAACTGGACCGGAGAGTAGGGCTGGCCGGATTGCAGGATGTAGCTACCGGCAAGTGCCCATCCGCCCAGGGCGTGTCCCAAAATTCCATGCTGGTCGCGGAAGAACGGGAGTGACTCGGAGAAGGATAGCGTCCACGTGTGGCGGAAGTCCAGACCCGAGATTCCGTATTCCTGGCCGGCGACATTGAACGGGTTTTGGG
>QIAR01000698.1:504-3254 GCA_003225595.1 Acidobacteriota bacterium
GTCAATTGTTTGAACAGGTTGTTGGTGCGGAACTCCGTTTGCAACCCGTTGTAATAAGAATATGCAGTGTTGGTGCGCTGGCGGTTGACGCCTGCACCGTTGCAGTCGATGCGGCCTATGTCACGGGGTATGTCTGACGTCGTGCAGGGAGTCAATCCGGACGGCACCAGGTTGGGGAAGCTGGAGGCCAGCCAGTCAAGCGCTGGATTGGCATTGACGGACTGAAACAGATTTTGGCCATGGTTTCCGACATACCGCGCCTCTGCTGCGGCGTGCGAACCGAATTCACGCTGGATGCCAAAACTCCACGCATGCACTCTGTCCGGCCCGAAATCCGGAGTAACCGAGCTCTGGTTGAAGCTGCGCGGGTCAAACACGCCTGGTGTTACCGTTGCCGCCAGAGCCGTGCGTACGTTCGGACCCAGGGGAACCGCAGGAAGCGGGTTTGACGCTGCGGTCCCAAGAGTGAGGCTCTGTAGAAGGACCTGCGGAGCCGCGCTGGAGATGTTTACGTATATGTTGTAGAATGGCGGATCGTAGCTCAAGCGGTACCCGCCACGAAATACGGTCTTGCCCTCGCCGAGCAGCCATCCGCCCCAGCCCGGAGTATAGGCAAAGCCCGCGCTCGGTCCCCAACTATTCTTGGGAGCCGGAATACTCGGAAAAACTGTGACCGACTCTGGAAGCGTCGGGTCCCAGAGCGGACTACTGCTGGTCTGTAGCTTCAGGTCGTTAGTGTGGAAGAGGTTCGCAGGCTGACCGTAATAGGAATAGGTAATGCCCAGGTTCAGCGTCAAGTGGTTAGTAACCTTGTAATCGTCGCCAAAGTAGAAGAAAGTGTCGTGCTCACGGAAATCCAGGTTGTCATTACCGAGCGCGATCCGGATCCGGTTTGGCGTGTTCAGGGCAAATGCCGTCCAGTCGCTGAATCGGTATTGACCGTTGACGTTGGGCAGGAACAGGTTGGGCGAGCGCTGGTAGGTATAGTTGACACCAGCCTTCAACTGGTGCTTGCCCAGCACGTAATTCCAGTTGTCCTGGGCCTGGTATGTGTTAACGATACGCCCCTGGGGCGAGTTCGTAGCTGGGCCAAAGCCCGCCAGAGTGCTATCGGAAAAGATCACGTTAGCGACAGCGTTTTCCAACTCACCCTGGTGAGGAACCGTGTTTCCAATGGTGTTGCCCCCGAATTCTACGCGCAGGCGGCTGTAGTTCAGGCGTACCTCATTGATCATGCGACCGCTGAACCTGTGCGTCCAACTGATGCCGATCTGCTGCCCAGTGGAAGGTACGTTATTCGGATATCCCAATGCTGCATAACCAGATATGAAACTGTCCTGGTTGAACGCAGAAATCTTCTGCCAGAGATATCGCCCGTAGACAGTATCCTTCGCGCCCGTAATGTCAAGGCGTGCGATATAGTCATACTGGTGCGTGCTGTTCGGCAACGTGCGATGCACACCAGCCATATCCACGTTGCAAACTGGCTCACTGGTGATCGGGTCCGTGCCGTTCGAGACATCCGGGCTGAAGAGTTCAACCGGCGCCACAGTTCCGGATGGTTGGGGACTTCCACCCCCAATGCCGTACGGGCCGAATGCTGTCAGCGCGGAAATACTTTGAGTGCTCGTGGGGTTTGTATAGCAGCCGGCCATCTGCCCCAGTCCCGTTGGTGTCGGTGTCAGGAGGGCAGTTTGATACAGGAACTTCGAGGAGAGGACTTCAGTATCGTAACCGCCGAAAAAGAACACCTTGTCCTTCACCCACGGTCCGCCGATGGTTGCGCCGACAAATACATCGTTGAAGTGGGGAACCTCTTTCAACCCCTGTCCCAGGGCCAGGGCTCCGGTGCCGGGTTGCGACTTCTGTATGTTGCTCAGGGTGTTCAGTACCGAGTTGCTCTCGGTGCCATAAATCGAACCGTGCCAATTGTTCGTGCCCGACTTCGTCGTGATGTTGACTACCGAACCGGCGTTGCGACCGTACTCCGGGCCGAAGTTGTTGGTCGTGATCTGATATTGATCAACGAATTCTGCATCACCGAGGAAAATCCCGGGCCCAGCGACCGAGTTGTCGTTGTTGTTCTGTCCGTCAATCTGCTGGTCATTGTTGCGCCCACGCAGCCCGTTGACCGTGAAACCAGTACCCCCGTTGGTGTTAGAGAAAAAGTTATCACGGGAGGCAGAGACGCCAGGCAGCAACACTGCTAGGTTGTCCAAGCCTTGATTTTCCCCGATACCCGGCAGATTACTAAGCTCAGTGCCCGAGAAGGTGTTGGTAACTTGCGCCTGAGTCGTCGTAACGATCGGAGCGGCGGTGCTAACTTCCACCGTCTCGGTCGCCACGCCAAGTTCCAGTTTCACTCCGCCCAACGCATTATCTACGTTCGAGGAGACAACCACGTCCGAGAGCGTTACTTTTCGGAACCCAGATTTTGTAATCTCAAGGTTGTAAGTTCCAACTGGCAACAGGTTCACCCGGAAAGAGCCCGTAGAGTCGGTAGTTGTTGTTATAACTTGGCCGGTTTGCTCACTGGTTGCTTTCACCTGCGCGCCAGCTACCGTGGCTCCGGAAGGGTCTAGCACCGTAGCGGAGATGGAGCCCTTGGATACCTGCGCGGATGCCGGTATTACGATCAGCGCCAGCACAGTGAAGACGAGCAGGAATCGAGTGAAAGTCGGACGAAAGGCATATTCCATGACAATCTCCTGAGAACTTAAGTTCCCTGCAAGTAAGGGATGTAGGCACTT
>QIAR01000699.1 GCA_003225595.1 Acidobacteriota bacterium
GCACTTCTGGAGGCGCTGCGCGAGCGATTAGACGATGGTGCCGTCGAAGTCGAGGAACTGGACGAGAACACCATTGACCTTACGCTCAACTTCGATGATTCCACGACTATTCACACCCCGCCGGCAATGGCCGAGCTATTCGAGCAGATACAGCCGTTTGTCATCGGCGCTGGCAGTTTCGAGATCGAAACATCCGGCGAGAGGTGGACGGAATACCTTGGCACGCGAGAGGAAGTGGCCAAGGCGAGAAGCACGTCAGCGCTTCACCTGATCCAAGAACATATCGATCTATTGACACTTGAAGACCTCGCAAAACTTGGCGTCGCCGGAGAAGTGCTCGCGCTCCGCAATGCGCTGGGCGCTTTACTGGGCAACATCCTGCGTCCGACGGCTACAGAGCTAAAAGACGCGCAGCCAGGCAGCTTGGCATACAACTGGCAGCGCGCCCAGGATCTCCTCAAGAGTGTGCCGACCACAGAACTGCCGTCTGATGAACTCATCGCGCTGCGTAAACTTCGCGTAGTTCTGGAAGAGGAGCTGGACGCGCTGCGCATTTGGCGCATGGCGGAACCAATGAATGCCGATGTGCTGGAAGGGATCGACATCAGCATCTCAAAGATCAAGAGCGCCCTCGGTCAGTAGCCTTGATGATGATTTCAGCCGCAATGGTTATGCGTATCCTGCCTGCGTTCAAAGCACACTACAACCGGGCCGCTGGTCAACGCGCCAGCGGCCTTTTTTCAAAAATGACTACCAATCTTCGCTCTCATTTATATATATGAATTTCGCCCACAAATATGTGCTCTTCATCAAAGGCGATACCCTGGATGAAGTCGCCGAAGAGGCGCTGCACCTCGTGTACGTTTTCGTCATGCGCGCTCTCCAAGAACACCGCAGCCAAGGCAGGAACGGGGAGTATGAGGCATTTGCTTTGCAACTCCTTGCGATGCTCCAAAGGTACCGATACCTGTACACCAATCCGCCGCAGGCACCTTTACCGGATTGAGCGATATTTTGATGGCATGCGCGGCAGGAGCAGGGTGCAATTAAGCCCTGAAAAATGGCGCCACTACGTAGCTCCAATTGATTTCTGTGTACTTCCACCCCTGTCTTTGAGAGCAGGGTCGCGCAGAAACTCCCCTTAAAAACGCCTCTTAATTCCGCCGGTGAATACCCCCTTACTATAGGCAGCTGCAAACACGGCACATTTTGCTTTTTCGCATCCTGCGAGACCATTGTTTGTTCTTAACCCGAAGGCAGATTCAGCGCGTTTTGACCCTGCCTACAAATTCCACGAATAAGGAGCTTCTGTGGCTGCTGTCCGAGAAGTACCTTGGACGAAGGTATCGTGCGGATACGTTTGGACATTTTCAAACGCCAGTGTATTACCTGGGGACGTTGGGCTGGCACATAGTTGGCAATCTGATGGACAAGTACAAGGCGTACCGACTTCAGGTTCAAGAGAGAGCAGAACAGCAGATGGATCATAAACTGTCGATCTATGACGTGTTTCTGAAATTCCTCTTGTTGATGGCGAAGACAAGTTGTGGCAGGAGACAATTGACTTCGGGAATCTCCCTGATGGCTGGGTTCAATTCAACAACGGTGGGGCTTTCATCGAAGTGGATCGGGATACAGAACGGCCAATCGTTCTGAGGAAGAAATTTGAAAAATACATCACGTTCAAAGAATCGGGTAGATACCGTAACCTATTTCCGGAGTGGGCGTTTAAGGTCCTGGTCTTTACGACCACGGAAGAGCGAATTGAATCGCTGCAACAGATCACAACGTCGGACGATATTTGGTTCTGCACGATGGAGGAGTTCTTGAGGGAACAATTAAACCATGCGCACTGGTTCTCCTTGCGCGGCTTTTATGCTCTATCTGCTGTTTCAAAAAAGAAAGTGTAAGAACTGCGGCAAGCTCTCGCACAAGGACGTTCTTTTCTGTTGGCTATGCGGTTGCTCTTTCGACACCAGGATCTGCGTTTCCGGCCACAAGAATCCGCCATGGGTTCGGCACTGCTTGACCTGCGGCAAAGACCGTTCTTTGATGTCGCAGCCTCACACTTCCAAAGACTTGTCGTTCGTACGACACTCGACAAGACAATCTACCTATGTTCCGGGACGTCGGAAGGTACATTACCTGGTCGCGTGTGTGGTGGTGTGCTTGGGAGTTGCGATTCTCTGCTGGATCGCAATTGTAATCGTGGGCAGTTTGTAAACATCGGATGTCGGTACCGTAGGTCCGAAATCCGACTCTGCTCATCGTCGCGTTTACGGTCATCAAACCGCCGCTCACATTATCAGCATGCCTAAAAGGGTTCCGGGAGTATCTCCTGGCGGACCGCCGTTTTTCTCCGGCCACCGTTCAGTCCTATTGTTCAAATATCGAGTGGATCATTCGTCACCTCGGAGATGTGAGCCTGACCGATGTTACCCTGCAAATGGTTCTGCGGCTTAAAAGCCAGCTATTTCAGCGCGGGGCAAAGGAAAGCCGGGTTGCAGTGGTGCTGTACACCCTGAGAGCCGTTTTGCAATACGCCCGCGACATTCTCGACTACAACACTCTGGATCCGCAACTTATCCGAACCCCACGGCCTCCCTCGAGAGAAGTTGTGTATCTTAACGATTCCGAGCTTGAATCCTTCTTGAATGCAATCCCGCTCCACTATATGTGGAACCCCGAACCCAGATTTTCCGGAGTCTGCTTCCGTGCGCTCGTAGAAACTCTCATTGCCACTGCCATGCGGATCTCCGAGTCTTTATCCCTCAACCGCGAGGGTGTTGATTTTGATAAACGCGAGGCAGTCATCATCGGAAAGGGGAATAAGCAACGGGTTGTCTTCTTTACCCCTCGCGCCATCTCATGGATCCGGAAATATCTTGACCTCCGCCGGGACAACAACCCGGCTCTCTTTGCGACACGGCACGGCCGCCGTCTCACCGTCAATGGGGTCCAACAGACGTTTCAGCGTACGGTGAAACGTGCCAAATTGGGAAAGCGAGTCACTCCCCATACTCTTCGCCATACCGCGGCAACACTGTTGTTGCGCAACGGTTGCCCGATCGGATACATAAAAGAAGTATTGGGGCACTCACGCCTCGAAACGACCTGCCGGTATTACTTGGGCGTACTCGACAAGGCGGATACGAAAAGAGCGTTCGATCAGTACATGCTGATCGGCGATGACAGCTCGTTGACCTCAGCGATCACGCAAATCCGGCCAATGATAATCACCTGAAAACTGACCAGCAAGCGACCCGCATCCGCCGCGAAACCGCGAGTACCTAGCTCAAAGCGGCCGGGATTGCGTCCGTCCACCGCGTGCCTGGGGACGGCGAGCACCCGCAAAACCTGCCAAACAAGTGATCACCGACTCGGCCGACAGGCATGGATGCGTGCCCCTGACGCCGAAAGTCTCCCGGCAGCCGCGGATAGCATCCTGACTGCATCCATTGGGAATAAAGCGTTGCCCTTCGAGCAGGCTCCCAATTATCTGCTTGCTGCGGTTTCCGAATTGGGGTTTCAGGCGTGGGCCAGCCCGCCACAAGTTCACGTTGCTACTAGTTGGGTTTTCTGAGGCCGGGCATGCGGTAGCCCTGACGCATCTGAGCGCGCACGCGCTCAAGCGGGGACGACGGCTTCCTCTCTCGTCGTGATGTGTTCGAATTCCCCAAGGACCCGCTTCCCGCTGCCGCCCTGTTCGGGCCCGCAGTTGTTATTGCCTGGCATGCAGCGTCGCAAGGTCCATCGGGTCTCAGGACGACAGCATGAACATCTCCGTTCGGCAGTATTCCGTCCCCAACGATCTCCCCCACGTCATTGATCGCGACCGGCTCGATGAATGCGAAGCCCGATCCGGGCAGAACCTGGGCTCTCAAGTCGACCATGGAACCGTCCTCCCACAGGAAGAAATGGAGAACGGTTGACGTGCCAATCGCCTGTCCGCGTGCGTTGATGTGGAAACCGTTGCTGCACGGGTCGCCGTCCACTGTTCCTAAGTCTGTCATCGTCCCGTTACGCCAGATGAACGCGTGGTGAGTGCCGTCCGGCAGATCCGAGATTCCGAGGACGTGGCCTGCGTCGTTGATCCAGGTGGCGTTGCTGTTATCGCCCCCGAGAGTTCCGATGTCGGTAAGTACGCCGCGTTCCCAGATAAACGCGTGGCTGGCGACATCACCCTCGATATCAGAAAAACCGACGACCTGACCGCGGTTATTGAGACCCCCTGCAATACCGAGTGTGCCACCCAATGTTCCGAGGTCTATCATCCTGCCACGTTCCCAAAGAAACGGATCGATAGTCGGGAAGCCAAAGGCGAGGCTTGGGATGGAATTCGTGAAGGAAAGTCCGGCGATCTGCCCGCTATCATTGATGAGCAGACCAAACGAGTCCGGTCCGCCCAGTGTTCCCAGATCCTGCATCACTCCCTTGTCCCATACAAAGCCGTGCCACGCGGTCGGCGAGGAGGGGAGCTCGAGAATGCCTCCGAAGTTCCAGGGGTCGGGCTCCGTATTCTCCGCGCCTCCGACGACCTGACCCCGGTTATTGACTTCGTTTGCTAAGCTGTTGGTCCCGCCGAACGTTCCGAGACTGATGACCTGGCCCTTGTAGCGGAGATCAGCTCGTAACACCGGCGCCCCCGTCTCGGGGTCGAGGACGCCGATATCTCCCGCTCCAACGACCATTCCTTTCGCGTTGATCGAATTGGGAAGACTGAAACAGCCACCCGGCAGCAATCCCAAGTCGGTTAGCACACCGTTTTCCCACCTGATAGCTGGAGAGACAAATCCGCCAAGGTAGGAGCAGGGCGTCGCCGTGTCGGCTTCCCCAGCTACTACGCCTCTGTTGTTGATCATGGGCGGCGGAGTGCCGTTGACCAGGCTGTTGGGCCCGCCTAGCGTGCCTAGGTCAATGAGCTCATATCGTCTGTGCTGGGCAGCTAATGGTCCCGGCAGGGCCAGCGTTGCGAGTAAAACAACGAAGATACCGAACACCCACGTTCTGGATTTCATGATTTCCGTCCTTCTTTCTTATTTGTTCGTTTTTGAAACATGGGCCATCCGTAAGCCTTGGGAGACACTCCGAATGGCCAGCCAGCGTTCTTCCGGAGAATTCATTGCTCAGAGCGGCAATCTTTACTACAATGTGTCGCCGGACGGCTTACTGACTGCCGCTCCGGGCTTTCCATTGCGTGCTGCACCGTACCCCGCTGCGGTTTAGACGTCCTTCCAAAATTCTGGAAAAATTATTGAAAAATTCTTGCTGAATGTATGAACCGGCATACAAAGCACTTGTACGTGTTTGGTCCGTTTCGCTTCGACCCTGAGGAGCGCCTCCTGATGCGCGACGGCAACCCGGTTTCCCTGGGTCCGAAGGTTCTAGAAACGTTGTTATTGCTCGTTGAGAATGCGGGACACCTGGTTGATAAAGACGAACTGATGAAACGGGTGTGGCCCGACGCCTTTGTCGAGGAGGGAAACCTTAACAAGAACATCTTCGTCTTGCGAAAAACACTGGGACAGTGGGACGGAAGCTTGGAATACATCGAAACGGTCCCCAAGCGCGGTTACCGCTTCGTAGCCCCCGTAAATCACGTGAGCGAGATGGAGGCCAGGACTCAGTCTCAGCCGGAACCTTTGCTCGGCGCATACCTCATCGGAAAGAAGGTTTCCCATTACCGCGTGCTGGAACTGCTCGGTGGCGGGGGTATGGGGCTGGTCTATAAGGCAGAGGATCTGAAGCTGGGCCGGCGAGTTGCCCTGAAGTTCCTGCCCGAGGACCTGGCGAGTGACCCGTTGGCGCTGGAGCGGTTTGAGCGAGAAGCACGTGCCGCTTCAGCGTTGAACCACCCCAACATTTGCACGATTTACGCCATTGAAGAGCATGACAAACAGCCCTTCATCGCAATGGAACTCCTGGAAGGAGAGACCTTAAGGGAACTGGTTTCTTCAGCGTCCTCGCGGGCGTCACGTGACCCGACAAATTTGTTGCAACTCGACAAACTACTCGACGTTGCCATACAGGTCACTGAAGGATTGGAGGCGGCGCACCGGAAAGGAATTATTCATCGCGACATCAAACCCGCGAACATTTTTGTCACCACACACGGGCAGATAAAAATTCTGGATTTCGGCTTGGCCAAACTGCAGGAGAGCGAAATCTCTGTTGAAAGAATAGCCACGGAACACAAGCCGAACCGGGAATCTGAACTTCACCTCACCCGCACCGGCGCAACGATCGGTACGGCCGGCTACATGTCTCCGGAGCAGGTGCGAGGCGAGATGCTGGATACGCGTACGGACCTTTTTAATTTCGGTCTGGTGCTTTACGAAATGGTGGCGGGGCAACGCGCTTTCACTGGAGGAACCGCTCCTTTGGTTCGTGAAGCAATCTTGAAGCACACCCCGGCAAGCCCCAGGGAACTAAACACGGAAATCCCCGCTGGCTTGGATGCGATCATCAACAAGGCGCTGGAGAAAGACCGGGCGCTGCGTTACCAGCCTGCAGCGGAGATGCGCGCGCATCTGGAGAAATTGCGCCCTGCGGTCAGGGGGAAGATCGGCGTCGGCCGCTCGGTATTGGCAAGTGTCGTCGCATTCCTTGTGATTGGTGCAGCCCTGTGGTTCACGCGCTCGCATCGATCAACTGAGGGCCGCGCACCCGGTGAAGCAGCGTCAACTCACTGCGAGTTCAAGCGAGAACGGCGTGACTGGCGGCGCAATTTCGCCCGATGGCAAGTCGCTGGCCTACGCCGATCTGCGGGGAATCCATGTTCAGTCGATTGACACCGGCGGAGTGCACGATCTTCCCGAGCCGGAGAGTTTCGGTGGATCGCAAGTGGACTGGACCATCGTTCCAACCTGGTCTCGGGATAGCACAAAGTTTCTCGCCAATGCGGTGCCACACGGGCGTGCCCCCAGTGTCTGGCTCTTCTCGCTCAATGGAGGACCTCCCCGGAAGCTTCGCAACAACGCTTTTGCCTGGACTCTCTCCCGTGACAGCTCCTGGGTGGCGTTCGGCGCCAACCTAAGTAAGCTGTACTACCGTGAAATGTGGCTGATGCGGCCCGATGGTGACGATGCGCACAAGCTCTATGAAGCAGATGAGAACAACGCTTTTCTGGGCGCTGAGTGGTCTCCCGATGGTCAACGCCTTGCCTACGTCAACCTGTATCAAGGCGAGGACACAAACAGACTGAGTATTGAAACCCGCGATCTGAAGGGCGGGCCATCGGTCAATGCCGTATCTCTGCCATTCGGTTTAGCGGATTGGACCTGGTCGCCCGATGGGCGGATTATCACTTCGTTTCCCGACGGGGACAACCCCAGGGCCGGGACCTGCAACTTCTGGCAAACCCGCGTTGATCCGCACACGGGCAAACCCCTGGACAAGCCGAAACGCTTGACTGACTGGTCAGGGTTCTGCATGGACCAGCTAAGCACATCCGCAGACGGAATGCGGCTCACGTTTCGAAGATCGTCAACTCAAAGCGTGATCTATATTGCTGATCTGCAAGCGAACGGGAATCGCATGTCGACGCCCAGGCGCCTCAACCTTACCGAGGGCCGGAGCTATCCCGCCGGCTGGACTGCCGACAGCAACGCCGTCGTGTTCGCGTCCGATCACCTCGGCCAACGCGGAATTTTCAAGCAGTCCCTCGATACAGATACTGCGGAAGCGGTCGCCACGGATCTCGGCGACAGGCTGCCGCTGCCATGGGGGGGAGGTCTGATACACAAAGAGGTCCCTCGCGTCAGCCCGGATGGTGCCTGGATCCTGCACCTGATTTTGCCGGTGAAGAATGGCTCCTCGTCGCCGGTTCGCCTTGTCAGAATACCGGCCGCCGGAGGACCGCCACAGTTGGTATTAACAACTTCATTGGGCGCCGCCCACTCGCTGCACTGTGCCAGGTCTCCATCGAAATTGTGTGTGATTGCCGAGTTGGCTGTCGATCGCAGGCAACTCATATTTACGGCATTCGACGTTATGAAGGGCCGTGACCGCGAGGTCGCCCGCTTTCCCATTCAACCGACGCCCGATGCCGAATACGCATGGGACCTTTCTCCCGAAGGCGATCGCATCGCCATTCTCCGGCGGTCGGAGGGCACCATCCATTTACTTTTTCTGGACAGTCATGCTTCGCAGGAGATGCCTGTGGAACATTGGAGTGACCTTCAAAGCGTAGACTGGGCGGCTGACGGGAAAAATTTGTTCGTCTCCGCCCTCACGGAAACAGGGTCCCGTCTGTTGCAGGTGGATTCACGCCGCAATGCCCATCTCTTGTGGAAGGCCAAGGCCAATGTCCGGCCGGTAAGCACGCCCTTTATGGAAGGGCCTTCCACCCCTATGGAAGGGCATTCCCCCCCCTGGGCTGTGCCTTCCCCGGACGGCCGACATCTCGCGATTTGTGTCTGGAGCACGAGCGCCAACATGTGGATGATGGAAAACTTTTGAAAGAAATCCTCGTCCTAGTATAGTGTCCCAGTGATAACGAAACCGAGTTTCGACCGTCTGTAAGGCATGACGGATAATCGAAACTTGCTGGAACTCACTGCAGCA
>QIAR01000702.1 GCA_003225595.1 Acidobacteriota bacterium
CTATCCCAGGTGGCTAAGGCGGTCGGCATCTCGGTCGGTTTTCTTAGCGCGCTGGAGCGCTCGCACATGAGCGCCTCTGTGGGTACGTTGCGCAGGCTTGCTCATTTTTACCAAACCAACATCCTGGATTTTTTTGATCCCGCAGAAAGTAACAGTAGACTCGTTCCGCCCGAACGGCGAAAGGTGTTGGAAGCGGGGCCCGGAGTGCGAATGGAACTGCTGGCCTGGGGCAACACGGTGATGGAACCGCACCTGTTCCGCATCGCTGCACAGGCAGGCAGCGGTGAGTCCTATACTCACGAAGGCGAAGAATTCTTATATGTATTGCGCGGTGAATTGCAGATTGCTCTGCAAGACGAAGAATATCGGCTGAAACGAGGTGACAGTTTTTACTTTGAGAGCGCGACACCGCATCGCTGGAAGAACCCTGGGAAAAATGAGACCTGGATCTTGTGGGTGAACACTCCGCCAACCTTCTAAGGTTCAGGGCCGCAGACGCTTACAAAGGAGGAGCTTTGTCTCAGCCATCCGCCGCCGGTTCTGGTCATCGCAAGCTTGCGTTCCTCTTGTTATCTCTTGGCGTGCTGGGCGCGGCCGACGAAATCGGCAAAACAGAATTGCTGTTGACCATGGTTGGCGGCAAAATAGTTTACCAATCTCCGAGATGGGTAGGGGCCGCTAGCACGTCTGCCGCTGCTACCGAGGGGAAGCATTGAATTGATTAGGCGATTGTCACTGTTGCTCCCGCTTGCCGCAGTGGTTCTCCTGTTTGGCTCCTGCGGGAAGAAGACGCCCACGCTGAATTTGCTAGTTTGGGAGGGATACGCCGACCCCTCCTTCGTGCACGGCTTCGAGGAGCAATATCACTGTAAGATTTCGGCCTCCTACATGGGATCGAGTGACGAGCTGGTGGCAAAGCTACGAGGCGGCAGCACCGGCAACTATGATGTGATCTCACCATCGAGCGATGTTGCGACTTCGATCGCGACCTCGGGATTGGCCGTGCCCCTGGATCTTGCGAAAATTCCCAGCTACAGCCAGCTCTCGCCAAAACTAACTTCCATGCCCTTGGTAAAAGTAAACGGAAAGACTTATGGCGTGCCGTTCACGTGGGGGCCTAATCCCATGATCTACGACACGACAGCTTTTTCCCAGCCGCCAGAAAGCTGGAACGTGTTCTGGGATTCGAAGTATCGGGGCAAAATTTCTGTCTGGGACGAACTTTCTACCGTGTACATGGCCGCGCAACTGCTCGGCTACGACAAACCGGATCCGAGTCAGCTCTACAACCTGAGTGACCAACAATTGGAAGCGGTCAAGAAAAAGCTTCTCGAACTGAAACCGAACATTCGCAAGATGTGGTCCACCGGCGGCGAGCTGACAAATTTGTTCCAGAACCATGAGGTAGTCGCTGCTATGGGATGGCCGCTGATGACTAATCAACTGCGCAAGATCAATTTTCCGGTGGGCGAAATAATACCGAAGGAAAACACGACAGGGTGGATTGATCATCTGATGATTACTGCTGGCAGCGAGAACAAGGATCTGGCTTACAAATTCCTCGAATACATGGCCGAGGCGCAGACGCAAAAGAAAGTCACGGACGTGACCGGATATACTCCAGCGAACCCACAAGCGGCCCAGTTCATGACCGCGGATAAACGGAAAAATCTGCATCTCGATGATGTGGACAATTACCAGAAACGCATCTATTTCTGGCAGAACGTTCAGCGCCGCGCGAAATACAACCAGATCTGGAATGAGGTGAAGGCGGCACAGTAGAGTAGCGCCGGCATCTGCCGATGGTTCGCTCGCACAAACCTTACCGGCCGTCCTGAGGTCATCAACATGAATGAGCCCGAAAGAGGCGACAGATGACAATAGTCCGCCACTTCAATGGCGGCAAAGCAACAGATAGACTGTTCGAGTCCCGTAGGGACGACTGAAAACCCTGATGGCTTCCACCACGAGCGAATCCACGGTCGTTACCGGCCTCACAAAGCCGGCGACGGAGCCGCTGCTGAGTATTCGCAACATCGCCAAGCACTTCGGCAAGAACATCGTCCTGCGCGACATCTCGCTCGATATAGCCGAGGGAGAGTTCCTGACAATCCTGGGAGAGAGTGGCTCAGGTAAGACCACGCTGCTGCGCATCATCGCAGGATTTGAAACGGCGAATTCTGGTCAACTCTGGATGAGCGGAGAAAGACTTGATCGGCTACCTCCATACCGCCGGCGCGTCAACACCGTGTTCCAGCACTATGCACTGTTCCCTCACCTCACGGTTGAACAGAACGTCGCTTATGGGTTGCGAGTTGCGAAGTTGCCGGATGCAGAGATTGCCTCCCGCGTCGAACAAGCGTTGAGCATGGTGAAGATGAAGGAATACGCGCGCTCTAAACCGGCAAAGATCAGCGGCGGACAACAACAACGCGTGGCTCTGGCGCGTGCCCTTATAAACCGGCCCCGGTTGCTGCTACTCGATGAGCCGCTTTCGGCACTAGACGCCAACTTGCGCAGACAGATGCAGGTCGAACTGAAGTCGCTGCAACGCGAGGTCGGTATTGCGTTCCTGTTTGTGACTCATGATCAGGAAGAAGCCATGGTCATGTCTGATCGCATTGCCCTGCTTCGTTCAAGTGAAC
>QIAR01000703.1 GCA_003225595.1 Acidobacteriota bacterium
GCAGTTTCGGTATTCCCGCCGGGCCAAAAGGTGTTGTAGAGGTCTTGCTGCTCGACGAAAAGAATTTCCTGGCCTGGAGAAATCATCGTGCCTCAGCCGCCTTATACAGCAGTGGCCGGCTAAATCACGGCACGCTAAGCATGCACTTTCCCGCTGGTGCAGGCAGATATTATCTGGTCATCAATAATTCCGTTTCGGCTCATCCCCAAGATGTACGGGCGGACGTAAAGCTCCACTACACTAAATAGGCTGGTAGAAATTGCTAGTCTTCGGCAATTCGGGAGGCCCGGGTGAGGATCACGCTGCGCACGCTAATGCTGGTGTTCCTGCTGGGGAGTGCGATGGCTCAACCTCAGCAGCCGAAGGAGGAGCCAGCCGCCACGCCTGCGGCGTGGGACAACTTGGTCGATGAGTTCTTCAACAGCTGGTTCAAGTTTCGGCCTACAAATGGTACCTCCGCCGGGCTGCACCAATACGACGAACAAATGGAGGACTACACCCGTGCGTCGCTGGACGCCGAAGTCGCTGCCCTAACGGATTTCGAAAAACGTTTTGCCGGCCTGGATCCGAAGAATGAGCCAGTGGGGATCGGCGTTGACCGTGACCTCGTGATCAATAAAATCCGCGGCCGACTGCTTGAGATCACGTCGATTAGGCCATGGGAGAAAAATCCAGACGTTTATTCCTCGGGGATCAGTCGAGCGGCTTTCGTGCTGATCAGCCGTGCCTTCGCCCCGCCAGAACAACGGCTGAAGTCGGTCATTGCGCGTGAGAGACGAATGCCACAGGCGTTCGATGCTGCACGAGCCAACCTGAAGAACCCGCCCCGTATTTACAGCGAAATCGCTTTGCAACAGCTTCCGGGAATTATCAGCTTCTTCCAGAAGGATGTCCCGGTTGCATTCAAAGACGTTACTGATCAGAAGCTGCTGGCGGAGTTCAAGCGAACCAACAATGCAGTGATCACAGCGCTGGAACAGTATCAGAAGTTTGTTCGTGAGGAGTTGTTGCCGGTTTCGAAAGGCGATTTCGCGATTGGCGCGGAAAACTATCAAAAGAAGCTGATGTATGACGAAATGGTCGATGTGCCATTGGAGTCCTTGCTAAAGAGTGGCTACGACGACCTGCACAAGAATCAGCAACAACTAAAAATGACCGCCGCGCAAATCGATCCAAGCAAGACACCCGAGGAAGTGCTGGCCGCACTTGCCTCCGACCAACCCGCGCCCGAGCAATTGCTGGATGCTTTCAAGAGCAACTTCAATGGGTTGCGCACGTTTATCGAGGAGAAGCACATCGTCAGGCTGCCCTCGCAAGAATGGCCGGTATTGCGCGAAACACCACCATTTGCGAGGGCGCTGACATTCGCTTCGATGAACTCACCGGGTCCATTCGAACGCGTATCGACTGAGGCCTTCTTTAACGTCAGCCTGCCCGAGCGCACCTGGACGCCGGAGCAGGTGTCGCAGCACATGGCGTTCTTCAATCGCTATGCCATAACCGATATTGCAATCCATGAAGCATTTCCCGGCCACTACACGCAATTTCTGTTCGTGCGCAACGTGCCATCGAAGGTTCGAAAGCTACTTGGTTGCTCCAGCAACGCCGAGGGATGGGCGCATTACGCCGAGCAGATGATGCTGGATGAAGGTTACAGGAATGGCGATCCCAAGCTGCGCATGGCACAAGTGCAGCAGGCCATGATCCGCGACGCCCGGTACATCGTGGGGATTTCCATGCATACGGGAAAAATGTCATTAGATCAAGCAATTGACTTCTTCATGAAGGAGGCGAAGATGCCACGCGGACCCGCCGAGCGCGAAGCCAAGCGCGGCACTTCAGATCCTACTTATTTGGTCTACACCCTGGGCAAGCTGGAAATTATGAAGCTACGTGATGATTTCAAGAAGGTGAAGGGAACCAACTTCAAACTCGAGCAGTTCCACGAAGAATTTCTTCGCCAGGGCTATCCGCCGATCAAACTGATCCGCCGCGTCCTGCTGGGAAATGATGGGCCGGTACTCTGAATTGCGCTTCCGCCTCCGTTCCGAAGGCCTAACTGCGTCTACCTGTGGCACGCAGTGAGCATACTGAGCACCTAGGGTCTTGCCGCGGCACAGAGTCCTTGGAAGAAATCGCGAAATAGAAACGCTCTTGCCTAGTTGATGTCGAACTGCTCTTGATGCAGTGCCGGGTCCGACTTGACAATGATGCTCCGCCTGGTGACCTCTTCCATTTCCGTCAGCCAGCGGCCATTGTTCGCTTTCAGCGCCTTGGCGACTTCCGGATTCACGCGCAACATCACGTCGCTATGTTCCAAGTGCTTGGCGATCTTGCGCATCT
>QIAR01000704.1 GCA_003225595.1 Acidobacteriota bacterium
CTAGATGGCCACGACTCTTGCCCCGGTTGATTCTAGGGAAGTCGTTCGATGCGATCATTGCCTGCTGGTTCAATTCCGCACAACAAATAACCTTTGCCGCAGGTGCCGGGCCTCGCTTGACGAAGAGGAGCCGGAAGTCGTGGCGGCGCCCCCAGTACCCCAAGTCATCCCATTGCGCGGCAACGGCCACGGACATTTGAACCTGGCGACATCGATCCGTTCGCTGCGCCTGCGCAACGGTTTGAGCCAGCGCCAATTGGCGACTCGCATGTCCGTACCGCGCACCTACGTTTCCAAGATCGAAAACGACAAGGCGACGCCAACTCTTTCCTCACTGGAGCGGCTGGCGCGGGCACTGGAGGTTACCGTGCCCGATCTGCTCAGCGGCGGCGAACGCAACCGCCAGGAGGAAATCCGCGAGTTGGTCCAGGACCAGTTTATCGCGGAGCTGCTGCCTTTCGTTTCACAACTGAATGGCATGCAGATGTCGAGCGTTTTGGCACAGGTGCGGGATTTGACGCTGCGGCCGCGAAGAAGCGCCTGAACCCCTCTGAATCCGCGCCTTGGGCTTGGGCAGTACGCCGAGCGCCAAGCGTATCCAATGGATCAGATGAGGCACGCGGCTACGTTCGCGCTAGCGCGATTACAGCCAGGGCGAGTAGGCAAGAGTTTTATCCGGGCAACCACCAACTGAGCAGCCGGGGTCGAAAGACCCCGGTTTTTTTTGATTTCTCGACTCATTTATCCAAGCGCGAAAAGTTGCTCGATCCCATTGCTGGAGCTATGCCGCGAATCAAATGCCGACCTGTTTCTCGGCCAGGTCACCTATCACGGGAAACTTGAACATCTGACCCTGGTAAGCCTTCATCAGCAAAATAATCCACAGTACAAAGCCGCCCAATCCGATCAATGGCCAGATTAACAAGCTGATCCATCCCAGGACTGGGATCGATGCAACGATGCTGATAGCCACGCAGATCACGATCCAAGCAACATGAAAAAAGATGCTCTGGAAGGAATGGAAGCGGATGAAACGGTTCTTGTTATAAGGTTCCAACACGAGAAATATGATCGGAGGAATGATGGTGACATAGGCCAGCATCCCCGCCACATTGTCGGCCAAGCCACCGGTAGCGGTAGTAGTGCCGGCAGCAGCAGGCTGAAGCGTACTTTTACCACATGCAGCGCACGTGACCGCGCCTTCGTCCATCTGAGCGCCACAGGATGAGCAGAAACGGGACATAAAGCCTCCTCTGCCGGAAAAGTGAATTCGAGGCGGATACTATACTTTATCGCCCGCAGAAACACACTTTGCTATTTCGCCTTGAGCTGTCTTGAGTCGCCAAGCCTGAATCCACACACCTTGCTGCTTCATCTACCCTGCATGAGTTCAGAAATCAGTCTCGATTCCCTCGGAGGTTTTTCGGGCACACCCATCCAGCCCGGTGGGAGCACCGCCCTTGATGATGCCTCCCTCCTGGATGCTTACTCCCGCGCAGTCATTGGAGCGGTCGAGAAGGTCAGTCCCTCGGTGGTCAACATTGACGTCCGTCAATCGGTCGGCGTTAACCGTTCGGGAGAGCCTCGGGAGCGGCGCGGTGGCGGGTCAGGGTTCATCTTCACACCTGACGGCCTGATTCTAACCAACAGCCACGTGGTTCACGGTGCCAGCCGGATTGAGGTCACGTTGGCGGATGGACGCAGCTTTCCTGGCACCACCATCGGGGACGACCCGGCAACCGATCTGGCCGTCATTCGCGTCGATGCACCGAGTCTCATTGCCACGGCGCTGGGCGATTCGCAGCAACTCCGCGTCGGACAACTAGTCGTCGCTATCGGTAATCCCTATGGTTTTCAATCCACAGTAACAACTGGCGTGGTGAGCGCCCTCGGTCGTTCATTGCGGTCCTATTCCGGCCGGCTCATCGATGACGTGGTTCAAACCGATGCCTCACTGAATCCCGGCAACTCCGGCGGGCCACTGGTTACCTCCGATGGCCGCGTAGTGGGCGTGAACACCGCGACTATTCTATCGGCTCAAGGACTCTGTTTCGCAATTGGGATTAACACGGCGAAATTCGTCGCCAGCCGCCTCTTGCGGGATGGGCGAATCCGGCGCAGCTACATCGGTGTGGTGGCGCAGACCGTTCCCGTGCATCGGCGACTGGTGCGCTTCTATGATCTGCCGAAGGAAAGCGGCGTAGTCGTGCTCTCGGTGGAAAACGGCAGCCCGGCGCAGAAATCCGGCTTGCATGAAGGGGACGTAATTGTCGCGCTCGGAAACCAACCGGTCGCCGGAGTCGACGATCTGCACCGGCTGCTGACCGATGCCCGGGTGGGAGTGAGATCGACGGTTACATTACTGCGGCGGACGGAAAAGCTGACTGTGGACGTGGTGCCGGAAGAATCGAAAGACGGCTCGCGTTAAATCCTGTGTGGGCCCAAACGATCGAATTTGTGGCCCTTTCGTCTCATTGCAACCACCGTAATCCATGTGTTAGTTTCGTGACACAGTAGAGGTTACGCTTGCAAGCAACTGTTCCCGCCGGACTCGACCACAAGGAGACGGAAGTTTACCTGCGGCTTGATCCCAAACGGCTTCCCAGACACATCGCCATTATTATGGATGGCAACGGGCGCTGGGCTCGTCGCCGTCATCTGCCGCGCGTGGCCGATCACCGCGCCGGTGTGTCCTCGGTGCGCTCCACCGTGGAAACGGCCGCCCGCGTCAAGATTTCCGCCCTCACGCTTTACGCTTTCTCTGAAGAAAATTGGAAGAAGCGTCCGCGGAGCGAAGTGGACTTTCTCATGGGCCTGCTCAGCCGATACCTGAAGCAGGAAGTTCCAACACTTAACAAGAACAACATTCGCCTGGAATACATCGGCCGCCAGCACGAACTGCCTGCGCAAGTGCAGCAACGAATGGAGTGGGCGCGCCAAGCAACCGAAACCAACAGCGGCATGGTGCTTACCCTGGCGCTGAATTACAGCGCTCGCAGCGAAATCGTAGACGCATTCCGGTCCCTGGTCGATGCCGCGGCGCGCAATGGCGGCCTCGATCACCTGTACGTGGATGAAGAATCCGTTTCCCGGCATCTCTACACTCGGCATCTGCCGGATCCTGATCTCGTGATCCGCACCAGTGGCGAAATGCGGCTGAGCAACTTTCTCCTCTGGCAACTTGCCTATGCAGAAATCTACGTCACCCCGACGCTGTGGCCTGATTTCCGCGGTGTGCATTTACTCGAAGGCATCGCGGAATACCAGAAGCGGGAGCGCAGGTACGGCGGCTTAGGCCAAGTTCAGGAACATGCCCAGGAACATGGCCACTCGCATCACGAACACGCCGGCACGAAGGCGCGGAGCTGAGGCGGCTTCCACTTGATCAAACGCGTTGCGACGGCAGTGGTCCTTATACCCATTGTCCTGCTGCTGGTGCTGCGCGCCCCTGTTCCCCTCCTGGCAGTGGTCGCAGCCGGGGTGGCCCTGCTCACGGTATATGAATTTCTGAAGCTCACCGAAAAGTACGGGGTTCAACCGTTTCGCAAGCCCACTTACTTTTTCGTGGCGCTGTTGTTCGCTCTACTGGCCAGCAATAGGGGGAATGGGAAGCCGCTGCTCTCGACCGAAATTCTCGGTATCACCCTGGGATTTGCGGCGGCGATTGCGCCTTTTGTTTTTCTCAGCGTCGCCATGCGGCGCGATCAATTGAGCAGCGGGTATCCGGCAGCCGCGGCTTCCGTGTTCGCCTTCACCTACATCGCGATGCCACTGGGATTGCTGGTGCAGCTCCGGCAGCAATGGTCCGGCGCCTTCATGGTCGTCTTTTTGCTGCTCACCGTCTGGGCGGGAGATATCTTTGCTTATTTTATAGGACGCTCTATCGGCCGCCACCTCATGGCAGCGCGCGTTAGCCCGAAAAAAACATGGGAAGGCGCAGGTGCATCTTTCCTGGCGAGCATTCTGGCAGGAACCACGTGGTATCACTACGCGCTGCCCATCAGTTCCTTCCTTCTGCGGGCCCATCTGATTGAGCCACGCGATGGAATTTTTGGACTGCAAACTCCGCCGCTATGGCCCATCCTACTGCTTTCTGCTGCGATCAATGTGGCGGCCCAATTAGGAGACCTGGCCGAGTCGCTACTAAAACGCGGCGCGGGGGTGAAAGATTCTGGCGCCATCCTCCCTGGTCACGGCGGAATGCTCGACCGTATTGATGCCCTGCTCTTTGCCGCCCCCGTGCTGTGGTACTATGCGGCATGTCGCGTGTTGCAGTAACCCTCCCTCTCCCGCTGCCCGCGCGAACCGAAACTCGTTAGCATGAGACGCATCGCTATTCTGGGCTCGACCGGCTCAATCGGCCGCAGCACGCTCAAAGTAGCCGAGTCCTATCCCGAAAGATTCCAAATCGTTTCGCTGGCTGCAGGCAGGAATTTGGACGCCGCCTCGGCGCAAGCGCTTCGCTGGAAGCCGCGTGTGGTCTCAGTTGCCGCGGAACCGGACGCGGAGATTCTGCGGTCGCAATTGAAATCCGCAGGACTCGGAGGCATCGAAATCGTACACGGCTCGGCTGGATCGGTCCGTGTGGCCACACATCCGGAAGTAGATTTCGTGGTCAGCGCGATCGTGGGCGTGGCGGGGCTGGAGGCCACCTATGAAGCCGTACGCGCCGGGAAGACCGTCGGTCTGGCCAACAAGGAATGCCTGGTGGTCGCGGGCGAACTGATTACCGCCGAAGCTAGAAAGCAAGGGAAGCCGCTTCTTCCAATTGACAGCGAGCACAATGCGATCCACCAATGCCTGCGTGGGGGAAGAATGGAGGAGGTCCGCCACATCTGGCTGACGGCATCCGGCGGTCCATTCCTGAAGACGCCGAAATCAGAGTTCGCCTCCATCACCGTGCAGCAGGCGCTGAACCATCCCACATGGAAGATGGGGAAACGGATTACCATCGACTCGGCCACATTAATGAACAAAGGATTCGAGGTGATCGAAGCCTGCCGCCTATTCCAGCTGTCGCCGAGGCAGGTGGATGTCATTGTGCATCCGCAGTCCACCATTCACTCCATGGTTGAGTTCGTGGATGGCAGCATACTTGCTCAGTTCTCGGTGACCGACATGCGGCTGCCCATCCTCTATGCCTTGACGTATCCCGATCGGATTGAATCAGATCTCCGCTTCCCGGTCATGGACTTACGACATCTCGACTTCTGTCCCCCAGATATGGGTAAATTCCCTTGTCTGCGACTCGCCTATGAAGCGGCCGAGGCGGGCGGCGCTGAGACGATTGCTCTCAATGCCGCGGATGAAGTCGCGGTAGCCACCTTTTTAGACGGGTGCATTCGGTTTGATGAAATTCCCAGGATTATTGAAAGGGTGCTCGCTGCAACAAAAACCTGCCAATTGGAATCTATTAAGCAGGTGCTTCAGGCGGATGCGGAAGCACGCCGCGTAGCGGGCGAGCACGTCGAGCAGTTAAGCGGCAACCCCTCCCCCAAGGCCGCGGGTCACTTCCGAAATTTGGCAAAGGGAGTAATCTGAAATTTTATGTCGCACTTTCTTATCACCGTTGTGTCGATGGGCGTCGTACTCGGATTCATGATTCTGATTCACGAGTTCGGCCATTATGCTGCGGCCAAACTTTTTAAGGTCCGCGTGGAAGTCTTCTCAATTGGTTTTGGCACTCGCCTGCTGGGTTTCCGCAAGGGTGAGACCGATTACCGCATCAGTGCCATCCCGCTGGGTGGCTACGTGAAGATGTCGGGTGAGAATCCCATGGACGAGCGCACCGGGGATCCCGGCGAGTTCCTCTCCCACCCGCGCTGGCAGCGCTTCGTTATTGCTATAGCCGGGCCCGCCATGAACATCCTCTTGGCGGTTGGGCTGCTCACCACTATCTACATGATCCGTTACGAGTACCCGATTTTTCTGGACCAGCCGGCAGTCATTGGCTGGGTGCTGCCCGACACGCCAGCAGCCAAGGCCGGCATTCAACCGGGCGATCGCGTGGCGCGGATTGACGGCA
>QIAR01000705.1 GCA_003225595.1 Acidobacteriota bacterium
ATCTGGGCGACGGAGTACTTGACCAGCGCAAACACGCTGTCAAGGTTGACGGCCATGGTGTTGCGCCATTGCTCGTCGGTCATCTTGTCGATAGCTACGTCCTCGGGCGGCCAGACGCCGTGGTTGGCGACCAGAATGTCGAGTCGGCCGAAGCGGCTTACAACGGCGTCGACGAGTTCGCGCGCCGTCTCGATGCCAGTCAAATCACAGAGCACCGCGGTGCAGCTATTTTCGCCACACTCCTTCACGAGCTTTTCAGAGTCGGCTTTGGACTTTTGATAATTGAAGACCACGCGCGCGCCGGC
>QIAR01000706.1 GCA_003225595.1 Acidobacteriota bacterium
ACAGGCCGGAGAAGCTCTATGTGCACTCGGAAGTCGGTCAACAGCGGAGCGTTTTCAGGCAACCCGGCTCCGGAAGGGAGACGAAGAAGACCTGTGACCGCAAGGCGTCTGCTCACGTTTCTTTTACTTACGGCAACTGCTTTTGCCCAGAAGGAAACAAGGGACCTGGGCGAAGCCAGCCTGGAAGAGCTGGCGAACATCCAGGTTTACAGCGCCTCACTGCACATGCAGAGCGTCAGCGATGCACCTTCTTCGGTTACAGTCATCACGGCGGACGAGATCCAAAAATATGGCTATCGCACG
>QIAR01000707.1 GCA_003225595.1 Acidobacteriota bacterium
CCAGTTCTTCCCTTTATGGCGCCGGTGCCTTCTTTGCGGTAATCAACGTCATCACGCGCAAGCCACAGCAGCTAAAGGGATGGGAACTTTCCTTCGAGCCGGCAAGTTTTGATACTTACAAGGAACGAGCGAGTTATGGCGGACATTACAAAGGGATAGACATGTTGCTCTCCGGCACCTTCTATAACAGCGAGGGGCAGACCTTGTTCTTCCCCGAGTTCAACAACCCAGCCACCAATTACGGGATTACCCGGCATACGGACTACGAAAGCTATCAACACATCCTAGCCAACGTCAATTTCCGCGGGTTCACCTTGCAGGGACTGTTCAGCGCGCGTGATAAAGGAGCTCCCACTGCCTATTTTGGGGCTGTGTTCAACGACCCTCGTACGCGCAACCGCGACTATCACCAATATTTCGATCTTAGTTACCGGCATTCGGTTGGCGAGAAGTGGGATCTGGTAGCGCGGACTTCCTTTGATCAATCCCGCCTGGAGGCGCCATTTGCATACTCCACCGGGCTGCCGGACGGGTCCATCGCTCTGGATAACTACTCTGACCGGGGAAACTGGTGGTCGGGCGAATTGCGGTTGAGCCGTACGCTTCTGAAGAAGCACAAACTTACCTTTGGTGCTGAACTCACTGACAACTTGCGGCAGGACCAGGGCTATTACGCCGCAGTTGGCAAGGTCTTCAAAGCAACTCCGGCTAGCTCGTTGATTTCGGCGTTATACGTGCAGGATGAATTTGTCATCACCCACAAAATCTCCTTGAGTGGGGGCCTGCGCTACGATCATTACACCTATTTTGGCGGAACCACGAACCCGCGTGTGGGCTTGATCTACCATCCCTTCCACCCGACTACATTTAAGCTGCTGTACGGTAGCGCCTTCCGAGCTCCTGAAGTTTACGAAATTTTTGCCGATGTCGGGCCGTTCTTGGACAGCAATCTCCGGCTTAAGCCAGAAACAATCCATACCGTCGAGGCAGTCGTGGAAGAAGGAATTGGTCAACGCTTCAAGCTGTCGGGAAGCATCTTCCAGAACCGGATCGACCACCTGATCTCGCTGCAGACGGACACCAGCGACGGCCAGCTAGTCTACCGAAACTCCGGAAAAGCGCAAGCCACCGGCATGGAAATCGAGTTTACCGGTCGCGCCTCGAATGGTTTGCAGGGCACAACGAGCTTTAGC
>QIAR01000124.1 GCA_003225595.1 Acidobacteriota bacterium
TACATCGCCCCCGCGAAAAAATCGCGCCCTTGAATTCAGGGCTGATGCTGGCGGACACTACAGCAGAGTGAAACGACTGTCAAGCATAGCCACGGGGTCGAAGCTGAAATTTTCCCTGGTGTCCACGTTATTGTTTACACACTTGTTGACGCCTTTGCTTACGTCCCGGGCGCTTGCACAACCGGTGGAGAATGCGGCGGTAGGGGGCAGCCGTCACCAAACCGCACATACGGGGAGCACCGCTCTAACTAGCAGCCGGAATCCCCAGGAACTATTTTCTGAGGGCGAAACGGCGCTTCGCAATGGCGACTTGAGCCAAGCGGAGCGCGCCTTTCGGCGAGTGCTTGCTTTGAATCCCAAGGTTGCCGGGGCGTATGCCAACCTCGGCGTGATCTACATGCGGCACAAGCAGTGGCATCAGGCGCTAGAGATGCTTCGTACAGCCGAACGCCTCGCGCCCACAGTTTCTGGCGTTCGCTTGAATATCGGTCTGGTTTATTACCGGCAAAACGATTTTCGATCAGCAATTGAACCGTTCGAAACGGTGGTGCGCGATCAGCCAGACTCAGGGCAGGGACGATATCTGCTGGGGCTCTGCTACTTCTTCATGGAGCGCTGGGCCGACGCGGCTAAGATGCTCGAGCCTCTGTGGCCTCAGGAATCCAACCATCTCAACTATCTCTATGTGCTCGGCATCGCGGCAGGCAATTCACACAATAATGAGCTTGAGGATCGAGCTCTGGGTCGCCTGGTGGAGGTTGGTCAGAATTCTCCGGAGTTTCACCTACTTATGGGCAAGGCCCATCTCAACCGGCAGGAGTATGACAAAGCCATCGCCGAATTAGAAACCGCCGCGCAAGCGGAGCCTAAGCTCCCCTTCGTCCACTTCAATCTGGGCATCGCTCATCGTCGCCAGCAGGATTACGAGCGCGCCAAAGCGGAATTCCTGAAGGATATTGCCGTCGAGCCGGATGTCGCATTCGACTACGACCAATTGGGCTCCGTCTATTCTCTGCTCCAGCAGGACCGCGAAGCGGAAAAGAGTTATCGTGACGCTCTGCGCCTCGATTCACACCTCATCAGTTCTCACTTGGGCCTGGCCAGGCTTTACCAGCGCCAAGGTAAATATGCGCCAGCTCTCTCAGAACTCGATTCAGCCGGCAAGATGGATCCTAACGGCTACAACATCCATTTTCTGCGCGGGCAGGTGTTGTTGCGTTTGGGGCGCCAGCAGGAAGGACGCGCCGAGTTGGATGCTGCTACTCGCTTGCTGAATGCCAGCCGCGCCCAGCGCCAAAAGGAACTGGGCACCGAGCCGCTACCGAACCCGGAGCTCACTCGCGAACCACAGTAGTCGTCACGGCAGCCGATGAGGGATTTGCGACTCAGTTGCCGTACGTTTGTTTTCCCCTGTAAACATCTTGATGCACTCTCGAGCTATTCCCACCCAGCCTGGACCGCGTTTTTGTTAAGCTGAGAGAGGAGGTGGTGTTGTGCTGCGTGTCGCACGGTGGTCATGCGCCGGCTCTTTCAGCACAACCTTAGCTGTACCTCGGCATCCAATTGCACGATGAGATACTTGCTGGTTGCGACAGATTACGACGGAACACTTGCATCGCAGGGTCAAGTTGATGACAGCGCGCTGGCAGCATTGGAACGCGTGCGTGCTTCAGGTCGGAAACTCATACTGGTCACGGGTCGCCATCTCCCTGATCTGAACAAGGTATTCAACAAACTCGATCTCTTCCACCGGGTTGTGGCAGAAAACGGAGCGCTCCTCTATCGGCCCGCATCACGGCAAGAAAAACTCCTCTGCGAACCACCGCCCCAGCGTCTCCTTTTACGTTTGCGAGAACTCCAAATTCCGTTTTCTGTAGGGCGGGGTATTGTTGCCACACGGGAGCCCCATCAGGGTGCAGTGCTCAATGCCATCCGCAAACTCGGCCTTGAACTCCACGTCATTTTCAATAAGGGTGCGGTAATGGTGCTCCCTTCGGGAGTAAACAAGGAAACCGGGCTGAAAGCCGCTCTTGACGAGCTCGGAGTGTCCCCGCATAACGTGGTTGGCTTTGGTGATGCCGAAAACGATCACGCATTTCTCGCAACCTGTGAATGCGCGGTAGCCGTGGCCAATGCCCTGCCGGTATTGAAGGAACGCGCGGACATCGTGACTCAGGGCACCAACGGCGCCGGCGTTGTCGAAGTCATCGAACAGCTGCTGAGTGATGACCTCGCCCGGTACGACTCACGCCTATTCCGGCATTCCATTTCTCTGGGCCAAAGCATGGAAGGTAGCGGCAAACCAATTCTGCTGAGCCCGCACCGGGACAGCATTCTCATCGCTGGTCCCTCCGCCAGCGGAAAATCGACCGTAGTCGCAGGCATCCTCGAAGGGTTAGTAGAACAGAAATACCAATTTTGCCTAGTCGACCCTGAAGGCGACTATGAAAACTTTGGTGGTGCGATCTCGTTAGGAACTGCCAAGAAGAGTCCTGATATTGATGAATTGTGGATGTTATTGGAGGACCCCGTGCGATGCGTGATTGTCAATCTACTGGGTGTTCCAGTCTCAGATCGTCCCAAATTTTTTTCTGGCTTTCTGCCACGACTGCAAGAGTTACGGGCGCGAACTGCTCGACCGCATTGGCTGATCATCGATGAGGCACACCATTTATTACCCTCGTCATGGTTGCCAGCATCGACCACCGTGCCACAAGCGCTGGAAAGCACAATTCTGATCACGGTGCATCCTGATCACGTTTCATCGGCTGTGCTGAATGCTGTCGACGTGATGATCGCGACGGGCAAATCGCCGATGAGCAGTTTCCGCTCGTTTGCCAACGTGCTGCGCGTACCACCGCCTTCGGGAGCAGATACCGATTTGCAAACCGGGGAGGCCCTGGTGTGGTTCCGCAGGAATGGACACTTGCCAGTCCGAGTGCGAACGACTGCGGGGGAGATCGAGCGCCGACGTCATCTGCGGCAGTATGCCGAAGGGGAACTGTCCGCCCAGCAGAGCTTTTATTTTCGGGGTGCGGAGGGAAAGCTCAATTTACGCGCCCAGAACCTCGTCGTCTTTATGCAGCTCGCGGATGGAGTCGACGACACTACCTGGGTGTACCACTTGCGACAGGGTGATTACTCCCACTGGTTCCGCCATCTGATCAAAGATGAAGAGCTGGCGGATGAAACTGCCGCCATCGAGCAGGACACAGCACTCTCAGCGCAGGAGAGCCGCAGCCGCATCAAGTCAGCAATCGAAAGACGCTACACAGCTCCTGCGTAAGGTTTTGGCGAGCGTTATGAGTTGTGGCGGCGTTATTTGAGCTGCTAATTCGCGTCCGAAGTGCCCAATCACAGACGGCCTGTGGGCTCTAGTGGTGTTCCCGAAGTTTGGTCAACTAATTGGTTAGCCAGTAGTTACAGCCAGGGCGAAGATGCGCGTCCGAGACTTTCCTCGCGCAACAAACGCAGAATCAACCTGGCATCCTCAAGCGCCTCTTTTTCAAAACGCCCCGCTGGCGGCCCTTGCGCGTGCCCCTGCATGGCCCTGACAGCTTCCTCGATGCGGTCCAACTGCCTTTGCGGATCGGTTTCGATGAGGGCGGCCCTGTACTTTTCTATCCAGCTTTGTTCTTTTTCAAGCATTGGTCACTCTCCGTCGAACGCAGGTGGACTCGAGTTGAACTCTCGAAGCGGAAGTTTTACGAGCAGCGTGCTGGAAGCTTTATCGACTATCTCACCGCCCTAGTAAATACAGTGAATACTGTAGTGTTCGTCACAGCCGGCATGCAGGCTTGAAGTCGCGCGGGGGAATAAGGATTTTTCAGTGATACGAAATTCAATGCTGCCATGGCAATAGCGCCGGATCCCTCATGCGAAAGTGTTACTTTCGTAACTTTTAGCATGCCGAGGTCGGCGCTGTCGGCTGAGTCTTAATCTTGGTGCGGCGCGCCGGGTTGTATGTAGCCCTCGTGACATGGCTTACGGTCACCTTTCCTTTCCCACGTTTCTGTTTTTGCCCAGGGAAAAGCCCGCCGTTTGGCCGGTTACTGGCGATCTCGGGTGGCGATTACCGCCGCAGTACTTAAGTAAGTTGTTCCATGCAGAGCGCTGTCACATAATCGGGGACATACTATGGAGAGGGGCTCTGAGCCATTCAATATCTCTCCCTTCCCCACATTTTCAGCAGCGTGGAATTGTGTCTTCAAGGTGAGGCAAAGCTTGACTGGAACAAGTGGCAATAGCTTGGGAAGAGGTCACAGGAACGTTTCATCGAACCATGCCGGAACAGCCACTATGCCGCGTCAGACTGGTGTTGGTCAACACGGCCTTTCGCTGACGGAATTGTTAATCGTACTAGCGATCATCATGGTCGTGGTCGCGTTTGAAATTCCTGTCGCGATCACTTCCGTCAGAACTGGCAAGGTGAGAGGAGCTGCCAAGGATTACGCCGGCCTGTTGCAAATCGCACGCATTAGAGCGGTTGACGATAACCGATATTATTCTGTGTGTACTCAAGCCGCTACGGGCCCAAAGCCACAAATGGCGTATGTAGATATGTATCCGGCCCAGGTACCCGGGAATTCGGGAGGGACTCCTACTTGTGCCGGTTCGTATTACAATGGTCCGCCTGCTGACCCATATATCCCATTGCCTGCGGAGATCGTTCCGCGGCTTAAGGCTGCGGCTCCCAGCACTACGAATCTGGAGGGGCAGATCTGCCCGGGGTGTGGAGCAGCCTTCATATATGATGGATTGGCACCGAACACCGGCCCCACGTTTGGCCCAGAGGGGCTCCCCTGCCACTCATTCGGGGGGACCTGCAACACCGGCGGCGGAATCGCCGCCTATGAGACCTTCTTTCAATCCACCACTTCACAGCAGTGGGTAGCGGTAACGATCACTCCCGCAGGCAGAATCAAGACCTGGTATTACAACACCGCCTCGAGTACGTGGACGCCAATGCAGTAGGCGAGGAATTAGGTTATGACACGGAAAACAAGATCGATGGTTGAGCACCGAAAGCGCGAAGCCGGCATGACGATGATTGAGTTGATGATCGCCATGGTTGTGCTCGCGGTCGGACTGGGAGCTCTAAGCATTCTGTTCATAAACACGACTTATACCGACAACAGGAACAGCAAAGATACTTCTGCAACTCTGTTGGCACAGCTTGTGCTCGAGCAGATCAGCGCACAACACCCAAACTCGACCGCCACAATAGCTCTGACCGATTGCGCTGGAAACGTATGGACCATCGCCACAGCGGATCCGACGGCGATACCGCCTCCGTCGCCGCCGGTGGGCACTGGCGCGAGTCTAAACAACAATGCTGGTAGCCTATATTACGGGCAGATTGACCCGACTCAGGCCTACGCCGCGATTCCAGCCAATTACAAAATGCAATATGTCGATTGTGGCGTCGGCGGCCGTCGGGTTACCTACGACGTTCGCTGGAATATTGTCCAGATAACCTCCTACGCTCGTCTGGTCACGGTCTCCTCCCGCCAATTGAGCCCCGGGACCACAGGCTATGGCGGCCTACGTTTTGCTCTCCCCGTAACTGTGCGCGGTATTCAAGGAATGTAATGCCGGTAATGACTATGACATATTCAAGGGTTTCGAAAGCTCCGCAACGTGGCTTTTCTCTGCTCGAACTGTTGGTGGTGCTGGCGATCTTGATGATCATTGTTGCTGTGGTTACTAAGAGCGCCATTCAACTGCAGCAAAGAAACGCCACCGAGACTAACAAGGTTGATCTCACCCAAGAGACGCGTCAATTCATGGACCAGATAGTGAAGGATCTTCATCACGCCGGTTTTCCGGGCTTAAACATGTTTGATGTAGCTACGTCAACTGCCAATCCAAATAATGTTGCCCTCGGTCTGACGAGCGTGAACACCACCGCCATTACGTTCGAGGGGGATGTTGACGGCAGCGGTAAAGTCAGCCAGGTGAGCGTGCAACTCAATCCGGCGGGCGGGCCATGCCCATGTACGCTGCGGCGCGGCGCTGTTGACAAAACAATTGGCGGCGCACCGGTTTATTACACGGAAGTGGATAACGTGATGAACCTGGATATATTCACGGCTTACCAATTTGATGGCACGAAGATAAATTTAGCGACGTCGTCGTGCGCCACAGCCGCAACATGTAAGGCGCTCAACATCAAAACGATCGGTCTTAAGGTGAACCTGCGGTCCAACTCCCTGGACCCAATCGATCAGGCCTATAGCAATATCACCATGCAAACAGAGGCGAAGATCAATAACTAGGGCCGAACATCTGTGCTGAACGGGGAGGAAGTAATTATGAGAGATTGCAAAGCGACGATTCTTAATAATCGTGACCAGCGCGGGGTGGCACTGATCATGGCTTTGATGCTCCTGTTGTTACTGACTGCGCTTGCCGCAGCTCTCGTCTTTGTGGCGAATCTCGAGACTTCCGTAAACGCTAACTATCGCCGAGAGCAGGTGCTCTATTTTGCTGGCAAGGCGGGAATTGAAGAGGCGCGGGACCGGCTGATGGCAACAAATCCAAATACCCTGATAGTTACCGGGACGGTGCCCACGTGTACTCCCGCGGCTAACCATGACTGTCTGCCCGCAACCCCGGTAGTGCCATCTACCGCCAATGGTGGCGTGTTTTATATCCGAGGCGGAGCGACCCCGACCGCGGTCACCCCTTGGACCTCCGGCACAGCCTACACCGATGATGAACTCTGCCACGATAAATACGCGCTTCCCGGCCAAACCGCAGAACCAGCCGACGTGCGCTGCATTGACGAGCCCACCGGCACCACGTGGTACAAGAGCACCACCAGCGCAATTCCGTGGAGTCCGGCCGTCGGCGCGACAAATGCGGCGGCTCTTCCGTATCAGTGGGTGCGTATCAGCTTGAAATTAAACGGATCCGTGGACAATAACCTGAGTACGCGTCGGGTGAGTAGTACTGACCTGACGGGCACCATTCCGGTCTGCTGGGATGGCAGCAGGGAGATCCTGAAGAATCCGGCAGCCGCCGACTGTACCAAAATGGTGACTTTGGCAGTTCCGGGACCAGCAGCCAGTCCCGTGTACCTTGTGACATCCCTCGCCGTAGACCCGACCAGCAACGCGCGAAGGATGATGCAGGCCGAGCTAGCCTTATCTCCTAGTACCCCATTCCCCTCCGGCATGTTTGCTACTAGCTCGGCTTGTAATGCGCTGTCGCTGCAAGGAAATGTCTCAACGAATAGCTTTGATAGCAGCGTCTCGCCTCCAGTCTACGCAACTACCGGGGGGACTATCGGGTCCAACGGAGGGGTGAGTATCACTGGAGGGGCTGTGTCAGTGGGTGGCTCAATCGAAACATCGGCAGTTACGGCATCGGGCACTCCCAATTCCTGCCCGCCAGCTCCAGCGAGCTCGTTGTCGGCCCCGAAGCCGCCGAACGCAATTTCGACCTTCCCTACACCCTATACTGAAGTGCCCCCGCCCATCCCGGTTGGGCCAACCAACACCCCTTATACTGCGCCTCAACCCGCGGGTTGCGCTACTGCCGGTTGCATGGTTCCCGGTACCTACGGCAATATTTCGCTGAGTGGCGCTTCTGGCACGCTGACGTTATCGCCGGGGGTCTACAATATCAACAGCCTCTCCGCAGGGGGCCTGGCGGGCATTACGGTGAACCCCCCCGGAGTGGTGGTTATAAACGTTGCTGGCAATGGCCTTGCCGCGGCTACACCAGTTGTCGATATAGGGTCTAATAGCGTGGTCAATACACCTGTGCCTCCAGCAACAACTAGCAACCCCAACAACTTCCAGATCAACTATGGCGGCACGGGCTCGATCAATATTAGCGCAGGGAGCAAAACCTACGCCGTCGTAAATGCTCCGGCTGCGAATATTGTAATGAACGGAGGCGGTGGAGCGAGCGACGGATTTTGGGGCGCTGTCATCGGTGGAGCAATAACTGCCACGGGTACCATCAACTTCTATTATGACAGGAACCTGACCGGTTTCCCTTCACTGGGCAGTTATCAGGAGATCAGCTTTAGAGACGTCATGTACTGAGCAGCTCAAAGTTTCGACGAACCGATTTATTTAGGCGAACCGATTAGTTGAGAGGACGTTCGGATGGTCGCTGGAGCTTGAAACCATCCGAGCGTACCTCGCTTCCCTCCTCTGAACCCCACCTAGATCACCTGAAGCAACACTGTTCAGTCCAGACGAGGTTGAAGTCTGACTGCGCGGCATTCCCTGCTGCGTGCGGCGGCCACGATCAGCAGCTATGAATGTACGAATGCAAGAGACTCGTTACCTGTCATCTCTACTGTGAAACACTTCCTGGTGATCAACCCTTGGACGGAACTTCGTTTTCTTCTCGCAAGTTGTTGCATGGAAGACGCAAGTTGTTGCGTGGGAGCCGCTGGGATGACCGAAATGGTGGCATATATCTACGTTGTTTTCAGTAACTCCGGAGATTGCGTTTTTTGGACTCCAGAGTGCTCTCTCGGTAGCAGGTCCTTGACGCCCCGGTCAGGGTAATAGCTACTCGTCTCAGTTTCTCCTCCTCCCGAGACAAGTTGGAACCTACCTATCAAAAGCTGCAGGACCACTGCTCGAACGTCACGGGAGGAAACTATCTATGACATGTTGCAAAACTCATGGCCAGCGCGGAGTGGCACTGATAATGGCTTTGATGCTCCTGATGTTATTGACCGCCCTTGCCGCAGCTCTCGTGTATGTGGCGAACATGGAGACCGCTGTAAACGCTAACTATCGCCGGGAACAGGTGCTCTATTTTGCCGCCAAGGCCGGCATTGAAGAGGCCCGGGACCGGCTGCTGTGGACAAATGCAACTACTCTCATAACTCCACCCCAGGGGACGTGCGCTGTTTCGGCTAATCATGATTGCCTTCGCTACCCACCCGTCACCCCACCTCTCGTTCCGAACGATATTCCTTCCGGTAACAACGGTGGCGTGTTTTATATCCTGGGCGGGACAAACCCGGCAGCAGTCACTCCCTGGACCGCAAGCACGATTTACACCGACAATGAGCTCTGCCACGATCAATATGCTCTTCCAGGCCAAACCCCAGAACCCCCAGACGTGCGCTGTGTTGACGTGCCCGGCATCTCTGCTCCCCCGTGGTACAAAACGAGCACCAGCAACATTCCCTGGGCCGGCACTGCCACGGCGCTTCCCTATCAGTGGGTACGTATCAGTTGGAAGTTGAATGGGTCTGTAGATAATAACCTTGGTACGCGTCGGGTGAGCAGTACCGACCCGACGGGCACTACGCCGGTATGCTGGGACGGTGCGGAGGAGATTCTCTTGTCGGGTACCACCGACTGCACAAAAATGGCGGGTTTGACACCTCCAGGACCAGCAGCCACTCCGGTGTATCTCGTGACTTCCCTCGCCGTAGACCCGACTAGCGGGGCACGAAGAATGGTGCAGGCCGAGCTTGCCTCGCACCCCTCTACTCCATATATCTATGGGCTGTACGCTACCAGTCCGGCTTGTGGAGCAGTAACAATGAGCGGCGGTGCGACAACGGATAGCTATAGTTCGGCAGGCACTCCTCCGGGAACCTATGCCGGCACTCACACAAGTACAGGGGGCGACGTCGGCGCGGCTGGCAACGTGAATATCAGTGGTGGTGGCACTGTAGTAGGAGGGTCGATTGGAGTACCAACGGCTACGGTAGGTGCCTGCCCTGCCGGTCTGACCACCATTCTCCCCAATAATGGGATGGTAGCTGGTCAGACTCCTCCCAATTCATTGATTGCAGCTGGTCCGTTTGTGTTCGCGACACCGCCACCACCTAGTGGCACAACGAACACCTCCTACAATCTGACAAAGCCTGCGGGCTGCCCTACTAACTATTGCATGGTTCCGGGTACCTACGGAGATGTTTCACTTAGCGGAGCAAACAAGGTACTGACGTTAGCTCCCGGCGTCTATAACCTTAACAGTATTTCTGTAAGTAGCAGTGGTTCGAGTGTCCAGATCAGTCCGCCGGGTGCTGTGGTCCTGAATATTGCTGGACAAGGAACTATGGCGTCAGCACCAGTTAGTTTCAATAGCAACGGATCTATTGTAAATACCAGCGGCATTGCCAATAACTTCCAGATCAATTATGGAGGCACTGGCACCATCACGCTTGCGGGAGGAAGCACCGCCTACGCCGTCGTGAATGCTCCCAATGCCACTGTTAACCTATCGGGGACTGGGAATGCTCCAGCAGCCCTTTTTGGCGCTGTGATTGGCTCGACGATAAGGATGTCTGGTCAGTTTAACTTCCACTACGACCGGAATACGAGCATTGCTCCTCCATCAACGGGGAGTCTGAACGAGATTAGCTTCAGAGACGTCGCATACTGAGGAGCCGAAAGCTTTCGGTGAACCGATTAACTTAGGGGGACGTTCGGATGGTTGCTGGAGCTTGAAACCATCCGAGCGTACCTCGCTTCTTTTCTCTGAACCCCACCTAATCACCCGAAATA
>QIAR01000679.1 GCA_003225595.1 Acidobacteriota bacterium
TCGGGGTCTTGGCGTCTTCGCTCACCGTGCCCACTTTTTTGCCCAGCTTCAGCGACTCGGCGTCCTCGAAGCTCAGATCCAATTCCTTCTGCAGCGAGTCGGTGTACTGGTGCCCACCCACGCTGACATCGCGCGGGAACAATGGCGTCGTGCCCTTCACAATATTGATGTTCATGACGCTGGCGCCCAGGTTCAGCAGGGCCACTACTTGTCCGGGCGCGGGCTCGTAGTTGTACTCGTAGCAGTTCTGCAGCGCCAGCGCATCGATGTCCACAATAGCTGGAGTCTTCCCTGACATCGAGAGTACGTTGGTGTAGTTCAAGATCTTGTCCTTCTTGACTGCCACCAGCAGCACGTCCATTTGTGGGTTGCCGGCATCTTCAGAAAGAATCTGGTAGTCCAGGTTGACATCGCCGAGATCGAAGGGGATGTGCTGCGCTGCCTCCTTCTGAATGGTTTCCGACAGCTCCTGGTCGCTCATCGAGGGCAACGAGATCTTCTTCACGATCACCGAGTGACCGCTTACTGCCGTGGCCACGCTCTTGGTCTTGATCTGGTTATCGGTGAACAGCTTCGAAATCGCGCTCGAAACCGTGCCCGAGTCCACGATCATGGAGTCGACTACGATATCGGGTGTCAACGGTTCCAGACCCAGGTGCGCCACTTCGATGCCCTCGCGAGTCCGCTTCAGCTCCACTGCCTTGATGCTGGAGGAGCCTACATCCAGACCAACAATCGTCTTCGATCCGAATCCAAACATGTGCCCGCCTTTACTGTGACCCGGCGGCTCGTGCTGCCGCTCTGGGTTTCTTTTTTCCCTTGGCCTCCATCTGGCTCGACTTCTCTTCCATCCACTGGTCCAGCTTCGATTTCTTGAAGCGCCAGCGATTGCCCAGCTTGAAGGCGGGGATTTTCTGTTCCCCGACGTACTTGTACAGCGTGTCCGGACTCACTCCCAGGTACTGCGACGCCTGGCGAATGTTCATGACTTCTGGCGAGTCGCCCATAATTCAAAGCCCTTTCCACAGAATCAGGCCCTGCCGCAGCCGGTTTCTCCGGCCCGCAGGGCAAACTTGGGAAAAAATTCCTCGTACAAAAATTGCGTTCGAGTGAATTTCGGTGTGCTGAGCATATATCAACCCCCTAAATGCTGAGGTCAAGCCGTATTTCCCGATTTCTTAGGGTTTTGTAGGTGTTTTCTGGAAAGTGGTCAGGGAGGAGTGACACGATGACGCTATAGGTTGTGGTCATCGCATATAAGAACGCAAGGCGAACGGGTATTAATACGCGGGGTTCAACTTACCTTGTAAAAACATAACCAAAGTACTAGGAACGGTACGAAGGTAGTATGACGGGCGGAGTAGGGCGGAAACTATTAGGAACGAGTGTTGGGCCCTGACGTACCCTGAAGTATCCTGAAGTATAAGGTTCGATCCTCGAGACAAAACTGGTAGAAGTCCAAATTGGCGTCTTTCATACTTAAACTAATCCTACCTCAGCCGGAGACGGCCCGCTGGGGAAGACGCGGATGTTCGTCTGACCCGTTCCCCGATAAAATGGCCAACCGCCGGATTAAGATCCGACCGGCCAATCTTAGGAGGATCCATTGCGCTACCTTGACCGCTTGCAACCGCTGGCGCTGCTCGTGATGCGAATCGCACTCGGAGCCGTAATGATAGGCCACGGCTCTCAGAAAGTCTTCGGAGGCATGCAGAACCACGTGCACATGGTCAGCAGCCTGGGCCTGCCGGGCTGGATGGCGTACCTGTCCGCCGGTGCGGAATTCTTTGGAGGCATCCTGGTGATCGTGGGACTCCTCACTCGTTTCGCCGCACTCGCCATCTTGATCAACATGTCCGTAGCCATCTGGAAAGTGCATTGGAAGAACGGCCTGCTCGGCCAAGGCGGTTACCAGTTCCCGCTTGCGCTGGCGGCGATTGCTTTTGCATTGACCTTCTTTGGGGCAGGTCCCATCGCGCTGGACAGCCTCCGTCGCGGCGTTGGGAGTGGCTGGAGTGGTAGAGCAAAAAAGTGACGCGCGCAAGAAACCAGCGCAGGTGAGCAGCACGACCCGCGCATCGAGTTTCTAATCCTCTATGTACAAGTCACTTCTACGGCGTAATCAGCCACAAAAATGAAAACGGGAGACGCAAAGGTTGCGGCTCCCGTTTTCCGCTAAATCGCCTTTAATACCGGTTGGAGTAAGTGCCTCCCGACGAGGCGACCTGATTGAAGGGCACATTGCTTGGGATGCCATAATGCGTGTAGACGTCGTACATGCGATTTTGCATGCTCAGGATCTCGCCCCGATTATTGGTGGCGCGATACTGGAGCCAGCGTGAGTAGTAACTGTCGAAGCGACGCTGGTCACTAGCCGAGAGACGTCCCTGCCACTTGCCACGACCGTAACTCCCCTGGCGGCCATAGTAGCCATAATTCCCCTGCTGGCCATAGTAGCCACTGTTGCGGTCGCGATCACCGTCTCGATCACGGTCCCAATCACGATCGCGGTAGGTGCGACTGTTATCGCGATCGCGGTCGCGATCCCGATCACGGTCGGCTTGTGTACGATGTCTATCACGACGATCACGATGAAGGTTCTTATCTCGATCGCGCTTCCGGTTATCGTCGCGATCACCTTGCCGGCGGTC
>QIAR01000680.1 GCA_003225595.1 Acidobacteriota bacterium
CATTCTTGCCCATGAGCATCTGGTTGTACTGAAGTTCCACTCCCGACTTACCCACCACGTCGCCGGGGTTATAGAACTCCCACTGCGGCTGGTTCAGCATGTCTTCGCTCACTTCGCCGACGTAACCGACCAGGTGGGCCATGAACCCCTTGCGCGGATAAAGGCGGCGATGCGACATGATGGTGTCGAGTTCTGGTAGTTCATTGCGGTGGGCTTCAATGAACGCCAGTTCGTCAGGAGTAATGTCGTCTTTGAGGAAGATCGGCTGGTATTGCGGCAGCCAGGCAAGTTTCCTGACGCGCTCGCGTATCTCGTTCGCATTCATGTGCAAGCCCTGGGCGATCAAGCCTGCATCGGCGGAAAGATCGCGCGAGGAGTCGCGCAGCAGCAACGCCGTGAACGATGGGTAATTGTCCACGATAATGCGCCCTTCGCGATCGAGGATCTTGCCGCGCGGCGCGAGGATCGGCACGTTGCGGATCCGGTTCTTCTCCGCTAACCCGGCGTAAAAGTCACTCTGCATTACCTGAAGCCGCCAGAGTCCGTAGGCGAGGATCAAGAAGATCGCCAGGATGATGTACTGCGCCGCAGTCAAGCGGATGGAAGATATTTTCTCGTCGTGGCCGAACATCAGTTCTCAGTTCCCAGTTCTTCGTTCTCGGTACCCAGTTGCGAGTTCTCCGTTGCGGAACACCAATCGCCCATAGGGCTCATTTCGACACACACGCTCGTGCCATCCAGAGAGGTCTCTTCCACTTTGCGCACAGTTGGTAGAG
Source organism: Acidobacteriota bacterium (assembly GCA_003225595.1). Lineage (GTDB taxonomy): Bacteria > Acidobacteriota > Terriglobia > Terriglobales > Acidobacteriaceae > Gp1-AA124. The sequence goes on from QIAR01000680.1 coordinate 777, forward strand.
TTAACTTATTGTAACTCCGGTAGGTAAATGGCAGGTGTTATAAGCTACGGTACGGAGGGACATAGCCGTGCGAATTTTCGACTGAGAACCGAGAACTGGGAACTGCGTCACGTCCGCTGCTTAAACTTGTCCAGCACGGCAAACAGGGCGACGCCGACCAGCGCGTTCGCCAACGCCGACCACAACTCGTGCGGCCAGCTCCATTCCAGCTTCAATCCCACCAGCCCACGAGCCACCATGAAATACACAGTCTCGTGGACTACATAGAAAAGGAGCGTCACCAGGAAGCGGGTACCGACATTTTCCACGTCCAATTTCACCCCTAATGAAGAAGCGCCGTAGCCGACCACGGTCTTGGCGATTCCGAATACGCCGATGGGGTGGTGTGTGAGCGAGTCCTGCAGTAGGCCAATCACGGCCCCGGTCAGCAGACCCGAAATTTGGCCGCGGCGCGCCATCGCAAAAGCGATAGTGACCAGCAGAGGCAAGTCAAAGATAGAAAAGAAGTGCAGCCCCAAAGGCAGCCAGGCTTGCAGGAACAACGCGATCAATGGAATGAGGATCGTCGCCGGCACGCTGAACCGGTAGACCTCGACTTGCTCGCCGGATGTGTAGGTGATCGGCACGCTATTGCGGCTTGTCCTCTGACGGCGTCTGATCCTGACCAGGCTGGTCCCGCTTGGGTTGATCTTGCTTGGGTTGATCCTGCTTGGGTTGATCTGGTTTGCGCTGGTCCGGTTTGGCCGCGGATGGCATTCCATTGGCAGCGTTGTTGGGCGCGGCTACTGTGGTCGGTTTTCTGCTCAGCTGTCTACTGTGCGAAGCTGGACTGTCGGACGGAGTTGGACTTGCCGGCAACACAGACTGGTTAGATGACGGGGATGCGTTTCCAACTGATTTGTTCCGCGCTGCGTTCGCCGGCGTAGGTTTCGGAGTTAATTCTGCTGAACCTTGCGCAGACTGGGCAGCCGTACTACCGACTACAGGCGTTTTTGCCGAGCGAACGCCAACAGTCTGCGGAGTCGTCTGATTACTATTCGCAGTTGTACCCGTTTTATTAGGATCCTCGGTGGCGGGTTTGTCGGGCACTGAAGGCAGTCGTCCTGCCAGAACATCGACCGCGCGCACCGGTGTAGTCTGGCTCAGGGATGGCGCCCTCTCCTCTTTCTGAGCGATCACCAGGACTTCCTCCAGCTTACTTAGATTGGCCGCAGGCCTCACACGAATATCGAGGAAGGATTCTGAGCCCTTGGAAGCCTTGCTCACTGTGCCGACAGGCAGACCTTTGGGAAAAATTTGGTCGCCTCCACTGGTCAGCACTGGTTCGCCGGCCTGCACCGGCTCGTCGTTCATTATTTTTTCAAGGACAACCTCACCGCTGGGCCTGCCATGCAGCACGCCTTGGAGTCGCGATTTCGCCAGGATGGCGCCCACGCCGCTGCTCTGGTCATCAATCAAGAGCACGAGAGAAGTCGAACGGAACACGCGCATAACCTTTCCCACAATCCCATCGGCCGTAATCACCGCCATATCCGGAGCGATCCCGTCGTGTGCACCTTTATCGATGTAGATCGAGCGCGACTGCTCGCTGCCACTGGACCCGATCACCTGGGCCGCTACCGTTTTAGAGATGAATTGCTCCTTGAAAGCCAGTAATGTCTGCAAGCGGCGGGCCTGTTCGGCATCTTCGCTCAGGCGTACTTGCTGAAGCCGTAGGCGCTCAATCTCCTGCTTTAGCTCGCGGTTCTCCGCGCGCACGCCTCGTAAGAAGAAATAGTTGTGCCAGAGATTGCGAATGCCACGCTGGATCGAGACCAGTCCTTTTTCAAGCGGGGTGACAGTGCTCACCGTCCAGATGCGGATGAGGCGGGTAGGTTCATTCTCAGTCGTGCGCTTGACCTGCACTGCCAATCCGAGCACTTGCAGGAACAATACTCCGACTAGCACGATGAGGTTGCGATAGCGGCCGAGGACGGATTCCATGGACTACAGTTCCCAGTTGTTAGTTCTCAGAGGAAATCATCCGGAACTGGGATTCGGCCCCGCGATGCATCCCCGAGCTGAGCGGACGCTTAATGGAGGACACAGACGAGAGTGCCCGGGCTACACGATCTATTCGATCGAAATCCTGCTCAGCAGCGTGAAACCGCTGAGCACCTTTGCCGGTACCCTGCACTTAACTCTGTGTACTCGGCGCATTTCTCGGCGGGCTCTGCGGTTAAAAGCTTTTTACTCAATCCCTATTCGATCGAAATCTTTCTCAGCAATTTGAAGTCGCTGAGCATCTTTCCTGTTCCCAGCACGACGCTGCACAGTGGATCGTCAGCGATCGAGACCGGCAGCCCAGTTTCTTCGCGGATCCGCTTATCCAAATTCTTGAGCAGTGCGCCGCCGCCGGTGAGAACGATGCCGCGGTCGCTGATATCAGCAGACAGCTCGGGCGGTGTGCGTTCCAGTGCAACCCGAATCGCGTTCATGATGGTCGAAACGCACTCGCTGAGCGCTTCCCGAATTTCACTGTCATCTACGGTAATCGTTTTGGGTACGCCCTCAATCAAGTTCCGGCCTTTGATCTCCATGGTGAGCGGTTTGTCCAGCGGATAACCGCTGCCAATTTCAATTTTGATTTGTTCGGCGGTTCGCTCGCCGATCAGCAGATTGTATTTGCGCTTCAGATAATTCATGATGGCTTCGTCCATCTGGTTGCCGGCCATGCGCACGGAACGCGAATAGACGATGCCGCTGAGAGAAATCACTGCAATGTCAGTAGTGCCACCACCGATATCCACCACCATGTTGCCGCTGGGTTCGGTGATCGGCAGCCCAGCGCCAATCGCGGCCACCATGGCCTGTTCCACCAGATAAACTTCGCTCGCTTTGGCGCGATAGGCCGAATCCATGACCGCACGCTTTTCTACTTGCGTGATCTCCGAAGGAACGCCGATCACGATCCGTGGATGCACCAGCATCTTGCGGTTGTGCGCCTTCTGAATGAAGTAGTTCAACATTTTCTCGGTCACTTTAAAGTCGGCGATCACACCATCTTTCATGGGTTTGATCGCGACAATGTTGCCCGGAGTGCGACCCAGCATCTCTTTGGCTTCTTTGCCCACGGCTTCCACTTCCGCGGTGTTCTTGTTGATGGCCACGATCGAGGGCTCATTCACGACGATTCCTTTGCCGCGCGCGTACACCAGCGTGTTGGC
>QIAR01000681.1 GCA_003225595.1 Acidobacteriota bacterium
TCGGAAAAATTCCACACTTCTTTCTGCAGCGCGACGCAAGCCCGCATTTCCTCCAGGCCCTGGCACTTGCGGATCGCGATGGAGCGGGCTATTTCTCTCTTTCCTGTTGCTTCGCCTGTTGCCATAGTGATTCCAGCTCTTCCATCGACGCCTGCTGCGGCCCGCGACGCGAAGCTCGAAGTTGATCTTCCATCCACTGAAAGCGTTGCTTGAATTTGCGGTTAGTTTTCCTGAGCGCCGACTCGGGATCGAGAGACAGATAGCGTGCAATATTCACCAAAACAAATAACAGATCGCCGACTTCATCTTCCAGACGCTCGCGCAGCTCTTCCGGAATCTGTGGCCGGCCTGAACCAGCCACTCCCCTTGCGTGCGGCCGGGGACCAGGCTCCGGAAATTCTTTGAGCTGTTCGCGTAGCTCTTCCGTTTCTTCATGCAGCTTCTCGAAAAGGCCATTCACATTGGGCCAGTCGAAACCTACGTGCGCGGCGCGAGAGCTCAGCTTATAAGCTTCCAGCAGTGCAGGAATCGCCGTCGGTACATCCGCTAATACGGACTGCTGGTTCTCAAGATTCTGGGCGGCTTTGCCTCCTCCAGCTTCCAGCCGTTTCTTTTTCTCCTCGGCTTTGAGCGCCTCCCAGTTGCGCAGCACATCCGAGGACGTCTCCGCCTTCACCTCCCCGAACACGTGCGGATGACGGTCCACCAGCTTGTTGGAAAGCCGGTCTAGCACTTCATCTATTGAAAACGTCCCCTGCTCCTTCGCCATCTGCGCGTAAAAGAGCACCTGCAAAAGCAAATCACCCAACTCGCCGCTCAACTCTTCCCAGTCGCGGTTGTCGATCGCTTCCAGAACCTCATACGTTTCTTCCAAGGTATAGGGCTTGATGGAGTCGAAAGTCTGCTCGCGGTCCCAAGGGCAGCCCCCTGGCGCACGCAATCGCGTCATGATGGAAACCGCGCGCTGGAACCGCTCTCCCGTGGAGTCAGGCATGGGTAAATACTCTAAATGAGCGGTCGCGAGCCGGGCAATGGAGGGCGTGGCGAAGCCCCCTGCCCGACTCCTGGTTAACCGGATTTCCGGTCATCGGCCGAAAATAGTGGAAATGGGAGAAGGCCTCCTAGATCTCAATTGACCATCAACTTGCAAGTCGCGTAATAGCTTTATGCTATACACTGGCCTCGAACAATATGCGAAAGTGTTCCACGTGGAACACTCGGACCTGGGTCGGCCTCATTCAAGCGAGCGTTACTCGCTGCACCAACGTTATCTTCCAGGGGCCCCAACCGGGAAGGCAGACTAAGATGGAACAAGTAGGCGTCCAGTGCCCTAGAATTGTGCTGAAGCGCATCTAAAACCAATACCATGAACCATCCGAGCAAAAGGCGGCCGCCGCTCGAAGGTGAGCGCTTCCAGGTTGTGGTGATCGGCGGAGGGATCAATGGCGTCGCCATTGCGCGCGAGTGTGCCCGCGCCGGCCGCCGCACACTACTGGTGGAGCAGCATGACTTTGCCTCCGGCACAACCAGTCGGTCCACCCGCATCATCCACGGCGGGCTGCGTTATCTGGAGCACGGCGAGATCGGAATGGTCCACGAAAGCCTGCGGGCACGCGGGCGCTTGCTGCGGGAGCGGCCACATCTGGTTCATCCTGTACACTTCCTCCTCGCCCTGAGTGACAACACCCGCCGCAGTTCTCTCACTATACGCACCGGACTTTGGCTCTACCGGCATCTTGGCGGAAAGCTCGGAGTCGCTCCTTCGGATATGGACAAGAAGAAGCTTGAGCATTGGCTTGACTCCGGACATCGCTGGTCAATTTTCGACTTTGAAGATGCGCAGTGCGAGTTCCCCGAGCGGCTGGTGGCGGAGTGGCTGATCGAGGCCATACAGGCCGGGGCAGTAGCGCGCAATCATATGCAGGTGCTGGCGGTGGATGTTGTTTCCGGCAAGGTGCGTGGTGTGCTGCTGCGGGACAAGTTGAGCGGCAAGGAGGAACACATTGACGCGACCTGGATTATCAATGCTACCGGGCCGTGGGCCGACCGGCTCTGCCAACGTTCCTCAATTCTCACACAGCGCCCAATGGTGGGCGGCGTACGGGGCTCCCACATCGTGCTGCCGGGCTTTGCAGGCGCTCCCAGCACGCCACTTTACACCGAGGGGGTGGATCGCCGGCCAATGTTCGTGATTCCCTGGAACGAGCAGATTCTGGTGGGTACCACGGAAGTCCCCGACACAACTGATCCGGGCAAGACACAGCCCGCGAATGATGAAATCGAGTATCTGCTGAATTCGTTGACGGCGCTTTTCCCCAGTTCCAAAATATCGTCGCACGACATATATTACGCATTTGCCGGGGTAAGGCCGCTGCCTTTTTCGCCCAAGCAGGCCCCTTCCTCGATCAGCCGCCGGCACTATTTGCACGACCACGCGGATGAAGGCGCGGCGGGTATGATTTCCGTGATCGGCGGCAAGTTAACTACAGCTGCGGAGCTGGCCCGGCAATGCGCAAAGAAAATGGGGGGCCGCGTCCGCCCGCCGCAGGGGCTCGCACTGGTATCGAATGCTGCGCTCGATCCTCTGCTCGATCAGTGGGTGCTCGAGGTCGGTGAGGTGGGCGGAGTCGGTGAGACTTCCGCGCGCAGCATCGTAGAGTGGCACGGCAGGCGA
>QIAR01000125.1 GCA_003225595.1 Acidobacteriota bacterium
CAGGCCACATCGAGTTCGATCACGTCTGGTTCGCGTACCGAAATATCCCAATCGATACCGGAGATGGACACAAGGAAATAGGCGGTCCGCCAAGCTTAGGAATAGATGGTACCGGAACCGCCGACTCACGGAGTCGGCCCGGACGAGCGGGGGCGCCTGTCCCCGCATGGCCGTTGCCGGCCAAAGGCGCTCGGGCCACACCGACGGTCGAGCCTGACTGGGTGCTTCGCGATGTGAGTTTCACCATTAGTCCCGGTGAAACAGTGGCCATCGTGGGCCATACCGGCGCGGGCAAGACAACGATGATCTCTCTGCTGCTGCGCTTCTATGATGTGCAGAAGGGCGCGATCAGAATCGACGGCGTGGATATAAAGGACATCGACCTGATTGATTTACGCCGCCGTTTCGGTGTCGTGCTGCAGGATCCATTCCTCTTCAGTGGAACAATCGGAGGCAATATACGGCTGGGCACGGAGTGGATTCAGAACCAGGATGTGGAGCGCGCCGCCGAAGAAGTCAATCTCGCCGACTTTATCCGTACTATGCCTCGCGGTTTCAACGAAGAAGTGCGCGAGCGGGGCAGCACGCTATCAACCGGTCAGAAACAACTCATCTCGTTTGCCCGTGCCCTGGCGCATGAGCCGAAGATCCTGGTTCTCGACGAAGCCACTTCGAGCGTGGATACCGAAACTGAGTTCCGGGTGCGCGACGCGCTTTCACGCATGGTCGAAGGCCGCACGTCGCTGATTATCGCCCACCGCCTTTCTACCGTGCAGCGCGCGGACAAGATCATCGTCATGCACAAAGGCCAGCTTCGCGAGATGGGCACGCACCAGCAACTGCTAGCGAACCGTGGGATTTATTGGAAGTTGTATCAACTGCAATACAAAGATCAGGAAGTTACCGCGGCACGCCCAGAAGTCACCGCCAGCGCCGATGATTAGTGCGCTCGTCGAAAGAGCGTGACGGGAATTTGGGACCTCAGGGGCTGCCTTTACTCCGTGAGCGATCAAAACGGCCCTTACTCCGTGACCCTTTAGAATGTCTCCCGTGCGAATTCTCATCTCCGCCGGGGAAGCTTCGGGAGAAATGTATGGCGCGCAGCTTATCGAGGCTCTGCTCCGCCGCAGCCCGTCGCTGGAATTTTTTGGTGTCGGTGGCGAGCGCATGCGCGCCGTTGGATGCGACACGGTGGTCGACGCCAAGAAGCTCGCCGTCGTCGGCATTACCGAGATTCTCAGCCATGTTCGCGAGATCTACGGCCTCTTTCATCGCCTGATCGCTGAAGCTGACCGCCGCCGCCCTAATTTGGCCATCGTCATCGACTCGCCCGCTTTCAACTGGCGGGTCGCCCGGCAGATGCACAAACGGGGTATTCCCGTCGTCTATTACGTTTGCCCACAGTTTTGGGCGTGGCGCCAGACGCGGGTTAGACTCCTGCGCAAATATGTCACAAAGGCGCTGGTCATCTTTCCCTTTGAAGAAAAGTTCTATCGAGACCGCGGCGTAGATGCCACGTTCGTCGGCCATCCCCTCGCAGAGGTCCCGCACCCGGCCATCGAACGTGCCGATTATGCCGTCCAATACAAGCTCGACCCAGAAAAACATTGGATCACGCTCATGCCGGGCAGCCGGGTGAAAGAAGTTCGCATGAACTTGCCTATCATGCTGGAAGCTGCGGCCCAGCTTGACCGAGCGTTCGAATTCCTGTTGCCGATTGCGCCCACCCTGGAGCGCCATTGGTTGGAAGGCCTGGTGGGAAGGCAAGCAATCACGTTCGTCCCCGAGGCCCTCCCCGCCCTCTGGCATTCTCGCGCTGGAATCATTGCCAGCGGCACGGCCACAATCGAGGCAGCCGCAATGTCGACCCCATTCGTCATGGTCTATCGCGTTTCGCCATTGACCTACATTATGGGGAAGCCGCGAGTGAAAGTTCGCCATTTCGCGATGGTCAATTTGATTGCCGGCGAAGAAGTTGTTTCGGAACTGGTGCAGCGCCAGTTCACTGCCAACAATGTCGTGATGCGACTCAACGAGATTATTCCGGACGGACCGCGGAGGGACAGAATGCTCGAGGGCCTAGCCCGCGTTAAAGCCAGCCTTCGTTCACTGGACGCTACCGATGCTCGGCATGCTGCGGAGCGTGCTGCGGAGGCCGTGTTGGAATTACTACACAGTAAGAACCGCAATGAGTGCGGTGGTATGCCGCTGCATTAGGCCGTCCGGTGGGCGGCCACAGCCGAGGGCGGCTGTCCCTACGTGGTTGGCTGCTTGATCCGCGCCGAAGCCGAGCAAAGCTGATGCACACCCTGGTTGGAATCGCCGACAACCGGCGGATTCGCGCGTAAACCTTGTGCCGCCAGCATCTTTTGGGTCACAATCTTCATCATACGGATTAGCCGTACTTTTCCAGGAGATCCCGTTTCATGTCTTTAGAAGCTCGTCCTGGGCGTCGGGCCCTGAAGCTGTACCTTGTCTTTGTCCTTCTACTTCTGGGCGCCGTCTCGTTGCCCGCATGGGCTGCGGAAAAGATGCGCTTCCGTGTGGACGATTATCAGATCGAGGCGGAACTCAACCCGCACGCTCACAAGCTCACCGCCCGCGCCAAGGTGAAGTTCACCGCTCTCGAAGACCTTACCCTCGCCAGCTTCGAACTCAACAATGGGTTACGGGTCACCAAAGTACTCGACGCCAATAACAAGCCGCTTTCCGCTGAGCGTGTCACGCAGGATTCCAGCGTGCGCGTGCCTCTGCCCAGCGGCTTAACCAAAAACTCCAGCACCACGCTGACTTTTGATTACCAGGGCGTGCTGGAATCAGCCGATGAAAGCCCGGTACAAGGCCTGAAGCTGGCCTACATCGGTGACGACACCAGTTACCTGCTGTACGCGGGCCGTTGGTTTCCGGTGAATGCCTATGGCGTCAACCGATTCACAGCCACGATCAGCGTGGCTGTGCCCGTCCACATGGTGGTTATTGGGAGCGGGGGTGAGGCGGTGGGCGCCACGCCGGTGAGAAAAACTGCTGCTCCGCCTTCGGGAAAGACCTATACGTTCGCATGGAGCAAACCCAGTTTCCCCGGCACCATCATCGCGGGCACCTTCCAGGAGTTCAAAAGCGACGAGGCCGGCTTGGACCTGCACGTTTTTTTCAAGCCGGTACATCAGGCGATGGGCGCTGAATACACCTCCACGGCGATCAAAGAGTTCACGTACTTCGTGACTCTTTATGGCTCCGCTCCTTCCACGACTTTGAAAATCGTTGAGATTCCCGACGATACCGTACCCGCTGCCTGGGCGCCGGAAATTGCCGCTATTTCTAGCCATGCGATCACTCAGAAAACCAACTATCGCCTGCTGGCCAACACGATTGCGCACCAGTGGTGGGGTGTTTCGGTAAGCCCGGCCTCGCGGGATGACTGGTGGTTGAACGACGGCTTTGCTCGCTATTCAGAGGCCCGGTACGTAGAGAACGCCGCGGGGGAGGCCGGTCTGGAGGAAGTAGTTAAGGATATGTCGGTCGGCGCTCTAGCCTACGACACGGTGCCGCTCTCCGGGGTTGGCAAGCTCGATGTTTTTTCGCCCGAGTTCCAGTCGCTGGTGACCGATAAGGGCGCCATGATCCTGCACATGCTTCGTTGGGTGCTGGGGGATCAAAAATACGATCAGACCATGCGCACTTTAAGCAGCCAGTACGCGGGCAAACCAGCCACTCTGGACGATTTCCGCGCGATCGCCGAAAAGAATTATGGCAACAAGCTCACCTGGTTCTTCTCCCAGTGGCTGGATTCGACTGGAGCGCCCGAATTCAAGACCAAGTACACCGTCTACCGACTGGGCAGCAACAAGGGATTCCGGGTTGTGGGCGAGATCTCACAAGACCTCGACCTGTTCCGCATGCCGGTGGAATTGAAGATTGATACCGACGGCAAAACTGAAGACAAGCGCGTCGAAGTCGTCGGCACAAATTCACCTTTCACGGTGGAGACCTTCGGAAAGCCCCGCCGCATTGCAGTGGATCCCGGGGATCGAGTGCTCAAGAATTCCAGCGACGTCAAGTTGCGCTCCTCTATCATGCGCGGACAAGGCCTGGTGCAGCAGGGAGACTTGGCTGGCGCTCTTTCGGAATACAACAAAGCGCTTGAAGTTAACAAGAACAGTTCTCTGGCCCATTACCGCGTCGCCGAGGTGTTCTTCCAGCAACGCAACTATCAGGCCGCTGCCAATGCTTACCGCGAGGCGCTTAACGGGGACGGCGAACCGCGCTGGACCGAAGTGTGGAGCCACATTCAGCTCGGCAAGATTTTCGACATCACCGGACAGCGGGAGCGCGCGACCAACGAATATCGGCAGGCCATCCAGACCAACGACAACACCCAGGGTGCGATGGACGAAGCCCGCAAATATCTACAGAAACCTTACGAGCGGGAGAAGAACGGCTAGGAACTAATCGGTAGGTGGCAGCTCCCAGGTCGCAGGTTGCAGCCTGCCGATGGTTTGGCACGCCGAAGTCGATTAGAGATTCCCGTTCACCGCATCCAGACTCACCACTGTCTCGTCACCTATCACTTCAGCACTATGCTCCGTGCCACGCGGCACTTCGACAGCATCTCCCGGGCCAAGCACAACGGATTTCCCGCCCATCGTGATCCGGAATTGTCCCGAGAGTACTGCGTCCATCTTGTCCACTTCGTGGGTGTGCGTAGCAAAGTATGTTCCCGGCGGATACACATACCGGCTCACTCGATAACCCAGACGCTCGAGCTTCTTCCGCAGCGTCGGCTCATTCAGCGGACCATCTTTTTCAGGATTCCAGTGTTCAATTTTCATGAATACCTCGACGACATTGCAAGGTGCTAGGGCTGAGCTTTGGTAAAACTCATGCCGGCCAATTTCGCGACCATCGCCTCGTCCACTCCCTTGCTGGCCAACAGCACGTGGAAGCTCTCGCCCATTCCGGCAGGCGTGACAAGATGCTTGAGCTGCAAGGCAACTTTGGCTCGCTCCTGTGGCAGGCGGCATTCTTCAAACGCATCGGCGAACTGATTTGTTTCACCGATCCCCATAAGGAACTGTGATTGCGTAAGCAGCTTTTGTACCTGCATTCCGTTTCGCTCGGCCACTGCAGACAGCGCGGTGAAGTTTACGTGCGCGGTGATGTCCTGCTCACCCGGAGCTTCGTACGGATCGGCACTCACTGAATGCTGACGAAATGCCGTAATGGTGCCGCGATGGCGGCCAGCTAGCTGCTCATCCCGCGTGTAGCCATAATCGATGAGGAGTATGAATCCGCGGTTTGCTGCTTTGGTGATGCGAGACATATATTGCTGCGCGATGAGCGGCGCTTCGACACGCTCGCCTTGATCGGGATGGATGCTGTAGCGGTCGAGAAATTCAACTTCTTGCCTGGATGCGGGAGCCCAAGTCTCGACGAAGTGGCCATGGTACGCATCGATTCGAAGTTCACCCTCCGAGCTGATCACCTCGAAAGGCAGCGCATCGAAGAATTCGTTAGCGAAGATGAGGACAGGAACGGATGTGGGTTTACCATCAGCATGCACATCGCCACCCTCCTCGGAATGGTTACCCCGAAGAGCAGACACATAATTTCCGAGGTCTTCATCGGGCGGGCAAAGCCATGCCTTACCTGCTTCAACGTATTCGCTAAGAGTGCGTTCGAGACGTTGCTGGAGTGCGGGCGAGCTTTCGACCAGCGCATAATGCAGAGCGTCGAAGAATTCCGGGAATTTCTTTCTCGACCAGTGGAGCACGTCTTGCGCAAACAGGCCGCGTCCCGGCCCAAACTCCAGAAGCACAATCTTTTCCGGCGACCCAAGCACGCGCCACATCTCCTCAAACTGGCGTGCTAGTAGACGCCCAAACACGGCGTGCACGTCGCTCGAGGTGTAGAAGTCACCGGCCTTGCCAAATTGTTCTGCCTGGCGCGAATAATAGCCGAGTTCCGGATGGTAGAGACACATCTCCATGTAACGGGAGAACGGGATCGGTCCGCGCTCGCGGATTTCCTGTTCGATTTTTTCGCGCAGAATCACAGGCCTTTTTGCCGGCGGTCCGCCAAGTCTTGAGGTGTACGGATGAACATTTCGACCAGGTAATCGTGCAAGCAGTCATAAAGCTGGCGCTGGAAAGTCCACTCAAATTGTGGATGGTCCAGATCGCGCGGGTGTAGATCGAAATAATAGGTGTGCACCGGAATCGGCGAGTTCTTGAATTCGATAATAACTTCCACCCCCTCGCCCTTTTCGCGCGCTCCGAAGTTAAGCAGCGGATGTTCGTAGAGGCGGAGTTGCGCGAGGACTCGGTCGAGGCGGGGATTGCTGGGGCCGGACACGAGAAGATCTTAAAGCAGAATGGATTGTAGTGCCCGTCCGAGCGCTACACATGTTCCAACGCTTCGGGCGTGCGAGACCTATGGGACAGCAGCGTGACCCGGCCCCTGCACTACTCGTACCTCAGCGCCTCGATCGGATCCAGCCGCGCGGCCTTGATCGCCGGCAACATGCCGCTGACGATTCCCACGAAGCTGAGGATTGCGGTGGCCGCAATCAGCGTCCCCGAATCGATGGTGAGGTGAATGTCGCCCTCATTGGCGTTCTCCAGAAAGGCGCTCCACAAGGTCAGCGAGCCCACAGACCATGACACGAGATACGCCAAGGCGACTCCGGCTAGTCCACCCAAGAACGTAATCGCCAGGGCCTCCGCCAGGAACTGAAAGAGAATGTGCCAGCGCCGTGCGCCTAAAGCTTTTTCCACGCCGATCTCACGTGTGCGTTGCGTCACCGAAACCAGCATAATATTCATCAAGCCGACGCCGCCAATTCCCAGCGTTAGCAGTCCGATAAATCCGAGAAGAATTTTTATGCCGGTAGTGATCACGCGCAGGTCGAGCAGGTCGGCAAAGACATCGAAGACGAACACCGCGCGTTTGTCCTTGGGATCAAAGTTGTGGTGGAAGGCCATGGAATGGCGCACCGCATTGACGACTTTTTCGTGGTCGCCCTCATATTCCATTCCGATGGAATTGAGGTAAAACGTTTTCTTCAGATCGCTCATAGCGACAAACGGCACGTACACCTTGCCATTCATGTTTTCATCGCCATTCTGGATCACGTGCTTCAGCACGCCAATGACTTGATATGAGATTCCATCCAACCGGACGCTTTCGCCAAGCGCGTTCTCACCAGAAAAGAGCTTCTTCTTCACGTCGGCGCCCAGCACCGCCACACGAGTGTGGGTAAAGTCATCCTGCTCGTTAAAAAAACTGCCCTCCTCAACTTCCATGCGGCGCATGCGACCGTAGGATGAATAGACGCCGCTCACACCGTAATTCCCGCTGCGTGTGCCATAAGCCGCAGTGCTTTGCTTAAACGCTTCCGGGGACATGCGCTTGAGCAAGGGCACCTCCGCGCGAAGGTAATCGAGGTCATTAATAGTTAGGCGAACCTCGGTTCCTGCCTTGGTGCCGCCAGCCTGCATCGCAGTCCTGCCTGGAAACACAAAGATCAGATTTGTACCCCAGGATCGGAAGGCTATCCACAATCCTCGTTCAAATCCGGTACCGTAGGCGAGCAGCAACACTACAGTTGCGATGCCCCACGCCATACCGAGCATGGTGAGCAGGCTGCGGCGGCGATCATGGCGCAGCGCGTGGTAAGCCTGTCGAGCCAGTTCGAGGACCATCACTACTCCTGTCGCAGGGCCTCCACCGGGGGCAGCAGGGCCGCTTTGCGCGCGGGATACAGCCCAGCAGCAATGCCGGCGATAGCCAGAGATGCGATGGCGGCCACCGCCGAAGCCGGCACAATGCGGGGAGTATCGAAGCCTTCCGGCGATGGCAGCATGGCCAGCAAAGTGACAAAGGCGACCGAGATCGCCAGTCCGATGCCGCCGCTGAAAGCGGTCAGAAACGCGCCTTCAATGAAGAACTGGGTGAGGATATTACGGTACGTCGCGCCCAGCGCCTTGCGCAAACCGATCTCTTTGGTTCGCTCGGTAACTGAAACCAGCATGATGTTGATGATTCCGATCGCGCCCAGTCCAAGTGTGACCAGCCCAACAACGCCGAGGAACCAGTCCATCGCGTCGAAAATTTTGCCCACGCGCTGCGAGTTTTCGATTGTGTCCCAATCTTCGAATGCGTCTTCCAGTTTGGGATCGAAGCCGTGCCGGCGGCCTATGATCCTGTGCACTTCCTGCTTGGCCCGCAGGTGCTGGTCGCGAGTAATGGGACGATAGTTGATGAACGAGATGGCGTCCTCAGAGTTCTCGGCCTTCAGTGGAAACAGGTTGCGCATGGTCTCAATTGGCATGAAGATGCGGGCGTTGGTGCCGTTATTTCCGTCCTGGCCGACTTTGGTTACAACACCAATCACGTCGAAGCCAACACCATTCAGCAGGATGCTGGAACCCACTGCTGGCCGCCCCGGGAACACGTTCTTGAGCAGCTCCCAACCAACGACTGCGACCCGGCGGCGCTCCGAGTTGTCTTCATCATTGAACCAGCGACCGGTACCGATAGGGACGTTGCGGATCTGGTTATAAACGGGCGCAACCCCGAACACTTGGCCGTTGGTGCTACCGTAATCACTTACGGCGCGGATATCTTCCCGATTCAACACCGGAGAGATGATCCGGATGAACTTAGAATCATCACGGATCGCGAGATAGTCCTGGTATGTGAAGTGATATAAGCGTCCAGATTGGGTGCTGCCCTGGACTCCAGGAATCCGGCCGGAAAAGGTGAACATAATGTCTTGGCCGAGGGTGGCAAGCTCCTTCGCCTGACCGCTGCGAAATCCTTCCCCCAGACCTACCAACAGCAACAACGACCCTACTCCCCAGGCGATGCCAAACATAGTGAGGAACGAACGCAGCTTATGGGCCCACAGCGTGGCCAGCGACTGCCGCACAATTTCGAGGAGCATGCGCATAAAATCTACCCCCAAACGCTAAGAGGAGCGTATTGGGGCCCGGGGCTGATATACGCGGGGTCTCAGGTCCACCACCATTCTATTCTGCTGTGATATACGACGCGGGCGGACGGGGAGTTCCCCCTCTTTTATTCAAATATTAGACGTTCATGAAGAACAAAAGGCTAGCTCCCCCATTCAGATTTTCGGAGCAGTCTGCTTGGCGTTTTGCTCGGGATACTCGTACACTCCTCGTCCCGCCTTGCGGCCCAGACGGCCAGCCTTCACATACTGCACCAGCAATGGCGCGGGGCGGAACTTCTCGCCTAACGTCCGGTGAAGATATTCAAGAATGTGGAGACGAGTGTCGAGCCCTACAAGATCGACCAGTTCGAACGGTCCCATGGGATGGTTGAGGCCAAACTTGAGAGCTTTGTCAATGTCTGCTGCCGAAGCGATCCCCTCTTGGAGCATATAAAACGCCTCGTTGCCGATCATCGCATTGATACGGCTGGTGATGAACCCAGGCGAATCCTTGATGACTACTACTTGCTTGCCCATGCGCTTCCCGACTTCGACCGCCGTAGCTAGTGTGTCATCGTCAGTCTCGAGGGCGCGCACAACTTCGAGCAGCTTCATCTGGTGCACCGGGTTGAAGAAGTGCATGCCCAGGCACTTCTTGGCGCGGTAGGTCACGCTGGCAATTTCCGTAATGCTCAGCGATGAGGTGTTGGAAGCGAGGATCGTACTCGGGCGGCAAATCTTGTCGAGCAAGGTGAAAATCTCTATCTTCGATTCCATCTCTTCGGGCACGGCTTCGATTACGAGGTCGGCTTCGCGTGCGGCTTCCTCCACCGAGCCGGCGAACTCAATGCGCGCAAATGCGGCCTCGGCATCTTTCGAGTTCACCTTGCCCAGTTCGATGGCCTTATCCAGATTGGCGCGGATTTCAGTCTCGGCTCGGCGGAGTGCGTTCGGCA
>QIAR01000682.1 GCA_003225595.1 Acidobacteriota bacterium
ACTTCGGGGACTTCAGCCGGGATACAGGACGAACACGGACCTTGGGAGTACGGCTCAGGAAATGAGCAGGGTCTGCCGCTCGGTTGAGGCTCTTCGCCCTTTGCAACGTCTCCATCGGAAGCCACGAGACGAACTTAATCCGGTGGACGCGCGGCCCTGAGCCGCGTAGTGCAACCCTCATGTCGTGTCCAGCTTCGAACCCTAGCTTTCGCCATTCCTGATACCTTGGCGATTGCTCCCGAGTGACCGGAAACAAATTCACATTTTACAATTTTAGATTACCGGAAAGTGTTCGTTTGTGAGGCTCGATATCTGAATAACTTTCGGCACTCCAGTCTTAAGAAACTGTCGAAGACGGGAATGTGAAGGCCGCCCTTTTCAAGGACGAATTTGCACGAAATGAGACAGGCGCGCCATTTGAATTCCTCGGTACCGTGCTTCTTGCCGTAGGCGGTGATGTCTTCCTGGGAAACGCCGAACACCACGGCTCCGATTTTAGACCAGACGCAGGCACCCGCGCACATAGCACAAGGTTCGTGTGTGGAATACAACACGAAATCCGGTAGATACCGGCCGTAGCCGGAGGAGACATATTTCAATGTTTCAAGCTCCACGTGTTTGATGGATGAACCCGAAGTTTTTACCCGGTTGCCGGCAGATGCGATAACCACTTCCCGATTTCCACTGAGCTGCGTGATGACGGCACCGATGGCATAGTCGCCCCGGTCGCGAGCGCGCTTCGCCTCCACGATCGCAAGCTGCATGATTTTTTTCTTCGGTTTGTAGGTGGGAGGAATCATTATCCTATCCATGTGTTTAGCTTACTGGTTGGGATCGATCCTGTGAGACCGAGACTCGCCTTTCCAGAGTGGATCTCGTCACCCGCAGAGAACTGCGTCATCACTGATTTGCCACTCGACCGGTTCCAGTCGAAGCTGTTCGAGCAGTTGTTTGAAGAGGTCGTGGCGCGCTGTCTGGAAGCCGGAGGTCGAAGGGGAGAACCTCTTGGTGGATGGCAGCTTCATCGAGGCCAATGCCAACAAGGAGAGCCGTATCCTGCGTGAGCAGTTAGCAGAATTAGGCGCCTGCGACCGCGGCTGCCGCTTTGGGGTGCTCGGTTGTGGCGGGCTTTGCTGGCTCGGCCGAAGCCGGCTTGGCCCTAGTATGTTGAGACTTATCAGTCTTCTGCTCTGCAGCGCGGACCTGCACGCTGCCTTTCAGAAGGGCTCCATCCTCTACGCTGATCCGTTGGGTGATCACATCGCCCGTCAGCGAGCCTTCGCTGCGGATGTCCAGACGGTCCGTGCATTGGATGTTGCCCTGCACCTTGCCCAGGATCACGACTTCGCGGGCACTGATATTGGCGGCAACGCTGCCGTCGCGTCCAATGGTCATGCGGCCTTCTGAAAGATTGACGGTGCCCTCGATGCGGCCATCGATGTGCAGCGATTCGGTGCCGCTCACTTCACCCTTGATGACCATTGAGCGGCCGATTGTAGCCTGCTCCCCGGGGCTTACGGTCTTTGACGGGGGGTGGTTCGGGTTCGAGGAAAACTGCGATTTTTCAGAGTCTGAGGGCTGCATCGGTTCCGGCGCTCCTTATTTTGCGTGCGGCGCTCACTATTGGCGTTTCCGCATGCGGCGGGTCTGCTTGACGATGGCCGAATTGGCCAAACTAACTATTGCATGGGAGTGTGCAATGGAGGAGATTACGGAAGAACCTGTACGGGTGCCCAGCAAAATACAGCTTCAGAACCCCATATCAGAAGGAGGAATAGCATGAGCTAAGCTACTGCAGCGAAAGGACTGGCGGAGAGAGTGGGATTCGAACCCTCGATACAGGTTTTAGCCCGTATAACGGTTTAGCAAGACATTTCGACCCAAAAACATAAATCCAACCCAGAGAGGCACTTACCCTGCATCTCTTTTTTTATGTTCAATTTACGAATTATTTTAATTTGCACCGAGTTGTGGCAATATGCTGGGCTGTGTGGACGCAGAGCACACAAAAAAGCCACAGTCTGGCTTCAATGCACTAATATTCGGCCCGCTTGCCGTGCTCGAGTCGTCTTTACTCCCTAGGGGGCTTTGATAACCCCGTTCCGATATCACCTGATATGGAAGGAGAAGAACGACCGTGGCTGATGCAGAGGACGCTACAATGCCGGAGCCGCTTCCGCAATTTGATGCGGCTGATATCCGGGCAAAAGTCGAGGAAAAGACGAGGTGGATCGTCGATGAAAACAGTCGTAATCAAATTGTCCATCAACTGCTTAACCTTTTGGTCGGCACTATAACACAGGGATCGAAACTCCTCGTCCTCCTCAAACGCCTCCTTTACGGTTTGATCCGCAATAACCAACTCATAACCAAATTGCTCGTCCACCAATTTTTCCCATTTTTGATGGCAGGTTGCACAGCGGATATGAGAGAACTGTTTCAGGCCGGAGATTCACCTGGAGTGGAACTCGTTAATAAACAGAGCGACGATGAGGAAATGGGAGAGGAAGTTGGTGATGACGACGACGTTGCGGAATGGGAGAAAATTGCGGGTGGCGAACAGGAAAAAAAACCTATGAGCGACGATAAAGAACACAAACAATTCAGTCCTCATGATGTACCAGCGCCCGAAGATCACAAACAGCAGGCTACCCGAAGGAACAATAATAAAATGGATATCGTTGAAAAAGCAGACCAGTTTATACAACAACGAAGTAAGCTTCTCGAAGAGCTGGAACAAAGGCTCAGAGACATCGATCAGCAACGATCTACGATTGTCCAGAGAATCGCAGAGATTAAAGGGGATTCCGGTATAAGCCATGCTAAGCGGCGTGGCAGACCGCCAAAGCCATCTGGTCCACAAGTCGAAAGACCTCGCGAAGTCGCTCAGGACACCACCTGTCCTTGGTGTGGGAAGACAGGCCACGATGCCAGGGCTCACCGCTCGGAGATTATTGTAGAAAAGGCCAAGGATTCCGCGAAATATCGCAAATATCTGGAAAATAGAAAGAAAGCCGCGTAGTTCCTCGTGAAGGGCAGCGGACAACCTATTCTCTCCTGAATTCTTCCAGAACCTCTCCGCACATTTATCCCCTCATAACGTCGCTAAAAATCTCAGATAAATGTAAGTTTTCTAACTTTGGAATTTTTTCAGACCAGCGAAACTGAAATATCAGGGTCGTCTTACCAGTGTGGCTCTTTTGCTACTCATTCTTGTTTCCTATATTGCCTACCGGATTCGGAAGTCACGGCGGGAGCTGCCGACGACTTCCGGTGAGCGGATGGGAGACCCTGCGAGGGATTGTGGGTTTGCTGCCGCCTACCGAAGCCGGCACGGGCTCTGATGCGCAGCCAGTTAATGAAGCAAACGCGGACTCTGCAGTACAGTAAAAAAGACTGCTTTAAGCGGACAGTGGCTACGGGTGTTTCCGCACACTCGAGGGGACCAATACTAGCCACGGCTCGCATGTGCTGCGGCGGTCGCGGCGACTTAGGGGCTACGGACCAAACCGAAAGGTCGGATGGCGTAGCTATTCGTGTCAGTCCGGGTAGCGGGTTTGTTCTCCGGGACGGAACTATTCCTTTTTGGGTCGAGACAAAGTTATTTCGGTGTAAGCGACCTGGAAAGGGATCGCAATGGTGCACGGCGGACAAATCAACTCATCCCGCTTTCTTCCGTTGCTTGGCTCTCACCTTCGCCCACCGTGCGCGTTGAGCCGCAGCAATCTTCCGTCGGGCGGCGGCTGACAGTGTGCGCTTAGGCCTCGCCGTAGCCGCTTCGGTACCTAAAGTTCTCCTTGCCCACCGTGCTTTCTGCGCGAGACTCATCTTCCTGCGGGCCGCTGCTGATAACGTACGTCGCTTTCTTGCTGGGCCGGTTCTTAGGCCCGTCAGAGCGGCGAGCGCCGCGCCGAGACGTTTAACTTCTTCTTGCGCACGATCACGTTCTTTCTTCAACTGCTGGACTACTCCAGACAGGTTTGCCATCAGTTCCCCTCGGCGGAAGATTGTATCAGCATAAGGCAGGGATTTCCTTCTTGCAGAGCATTAGACAACGACGAGAAGCACAGAAATTGGACCCCGGCGGTATTTCGGTGTGTGCATAACTCTCCATTGCCGGCAGAAGCTCCCCATGTTTTACTGAAACTAAGCTTTTAGTCTTTTATTTACCTCTCCCTATAAACAAACGCCCACGTAGAACCCTGCCGTCTCTCCAAAGAAGCCAGGGGCATACTTGTGCGTATGTGTGCGTATGGCATTTTTA
>QIAR01000683.1 GCA_003225595.1 Acidobacteriota bacterium
GACACTAGGACGCAATGATCGCGTTGTTCATGTCCGTGAACTCGTCAACGCATTTCGAGTTGGCCTAACTAATTATCTGGACGAAGTGATGCAAGACGAAAACCGAAAGCGGAAACTATATGCTGGAGCCAGTTTGTGGTTCACTCACATGAATCAGCAGACCATGAAGACTTTTCTCAAAGCACACGCCTAGCCAGCTATCGAGCCAGTTGCCTGGCACCGGGTGAGTCCGAACCTCTCGATCACGGCGTCGTCCACTTGGTAGGGTACGCCAGTTATGCCGCCCCATTCACAGGGCTCGCCCTCTGACAAGGCCAAGTGTTGATTTAACTTTTACCTCCAAAAAGTCCATCGAATAAACTTCACTGACTGGTTGCTCTCGCGATTAGATTATCGAATGAAGTCGAACTGCGAACGCGCTATCCGTAGTTGGCGGCAATGCCACGGTTGTGACCGACGGCACTGTCGTCGAAACAGAACGTCGCGCCTGAGGAGATCCGCGCGGCAGCGCAATTCAAGGTGCGCCTGCAATCGAAAATGGCGAAGTCTGGGGGTCCTCTTCGCAGCTAACTCTGGGCTAATCGCCCTCTTTGTTCAGGGTACGTCCGGGTTCGGAATCAGAAAGTCGCGCACTAGACTGTCAAGGTCATGACATGCCGCACTGAACTGGCGGAGCGTCCTCCGCGTGGCTCCGAAGGAATCAAATTCCTCCAGTGAAAGGCCGCCCTCGGTGTAGGCGCGTCGGAAATCCGGAAATTTCCGGGAGAGTTCGTTGACGATTTCCGGATTCACTGGCTTGTCCATACGCGGCCGTACTTCGATGTCGCTGGCGTTGAATCGAACCTGCCAGGAATAGGGTGGTGAAATGACAACGTCCCCGCCGATGAGCTCGCTCCAGTGCATGTGGTTCCGAAACGCGGCCGAGAGCAGACGGATACGATAGCCGCGCTCGCGGAAGATGCGATAGGTCTTCTTGAACACCGCCACCCCGGCCCACTCCAAATAGCCCGGATCGATCGTTATGTTCTGCTTCTCGGTTTTTACCTTCAACCAGTCATCGAGACGGCCGACCATGATGGTGCACACCGGTCCCATGCTTTCGATTTGCTTGCCTTCGCTCTCCCGCTGCCGCAAGCCGCGTTCCACGGCTTCCGCCACCGCAATACACTGGGGCAGCGTAAAACAAACGGTCGCATTGATGCTGATGCCGCGGTAGGTGGCTTCCTCGATCGCGGGAATCCCGGCGCGCGTCACCGGGATCTTGACGATCATATTGGGCGCGAGCCGGTTGAATTCCTCTACCTGCTGCACGATAGCCTTGGTATCGCGATACAGCCGCGGATCCGTCTGTATCGAAAGCCTTCCGTTACGGCCGCCTTGCGTTTCGAAAACCGGCCTCAGCAGGTTTGCACCTTTGACGGAGACTTCACGAACCAGTTGCCACGCGATTGCATCCTCAGTAGCCGTAGGCAGTTCTTCAATGAGCGCGTGGATGCGCTCCTTCCAGAAGCTCATCTCCTTTTTCAAGACTCCGTGTACGATAACTGGATTACACGTGGCTCCCACCGCGCCGTGCTCCATCGAATACGTCAGTTCCGGGATTGAGGCAGAATCGTTCCACAGGCAGGTGGGAGTAGCCTGGGTCATCTCATGAAGCGGGCTTCGGTAAGCTGTGGGCGCAGTCGCTCGTGTCATACATTCCTCCGAGGGGCACATTGCAAGAGCTCACCTGCGTGAGTACGTTTGCGGACAATTCTCTTGCTTTATTCAACGACCGGTGCCAGCGATCTCGGCTTCGGCACGATGCTCAGCAGATGTACCTCCAACTTGGCACGGTCTAGATTCCAAGCAAGATTTCTCGGTCGCCACCGCGATTTCAAGCGCTTTCAAACCATCTTCGCCAGAAACACGAGGAGCACGACCGGCCAGCATACTCTGAACAAAGTCCCGGACCTCAGCGAGGTAGGCGTCCGCAAATCTCATCAAGAATTGATCGGCAACAGGTTCGCTGCTGCCCTGGCTCGTCAGCAAGGCCACGGGCGCCTGCCGCAGGCTGCCGACGAAAACCGACCCCTTCGAGCCCACGATCTCGGTGCGAACGTCGTAACCATAGATCGCCTGCACATAAGACTCGACGTTGCCAATCGCACCGTGGCAATATTTCAAGTTCACTACGCTTGCCACCACATCGCCGTAATCCGCGACTTCGGGACGG
>QIAR01000684.1 GCA_003225595.1 Acidobacteriota bacterium
TGTTGAAGCGAGGCTGGAGTATTGCCGAGACACCGTATCCGAAAAAGATCCTGCGTCTGCCACAAGTGCTCAGCCAGGAAGAAGTCGCACGTCTGATTGACGCGGCAAAGTTTCCCTTCCATCGCATCCTGCTGATGACGCTCTATGCCACGGGCGCGCGTCGCGCAGAAGTGGCGCACCTGAAGATCAGCGATATCGACAGCCAGCGGATGGTCATCCATATTCGGGGTGGCAAGGGACGCAAGGACCGCGATGTCATGCTCAGCCCGAAGCTACTCGATGCGCTGCGCGTCTATTGGCGCGGGCTCAGGCACAAGCCAACGCACTGGCTGTTTCCCGGTAACCGATGGCATACCGCCAGTTATCCTGTCACCACCAAGGTCCTTTGGACTGCCTGTCAGAACGCCGCCGAACGCGCCGGTCTGGAGCACAAGCACATCCATCCCCATACCCTGCGCCACTGTTTTGCCACCCATCTGCTCGAAGCCGGCGCCGATCTGCGAACCATCCAGATGCTGCTGGGGCATCGCGACCTTGAGGAAACGACGATCTATCTGCATCTCTCCCGGCGGCATCTCAGCGCCACCGGCAGTCCGCTGGATGCACTCACCATCAGAGGAGAAGGAGAGCAGACACAGAGCGCATGAACCGGCCTCCTCTGGAGGTGGCCGACATCGTTCGTTATGCGGGGCAGTCTTTTCTTGAACGCAGTCGCAAGTGGATCAGCTGGCAGCATCAAAAGGTGTTGCTAGCCATTACACGCTGCCGCACCGCCGCGCTGGGCGGACATCGTGATCGCTGTACCGACTGCGGACATACGACCGCCGTCTCCTACAACTCGTGCCGTAACCGGCACTGCCCCAAGTGTCAGGGCAACGCGCGCCTGCGCTGGCTTCAGGCGCGGGAACGGGAACTTCTGCCTACGCACTACGTGCACGTCGTCTTCACTCTGCCGCGGGAACTGGCTCCGCTCGCATTGCAGAATAAACGGCTGATCTACAACCTGCTGTTTCACACCAGTGCTGCAACTCTGCTGGAGATCGCCCGCGATCC
Organism: Acidobacteriota bacterium; assembly: GCA_003225595.1. Taxonomy (GTDB): domain Bacteria; phylum Acidobacteriota; class Terriglobia; order Terriglobales; family Acidobacteriaceae; genus Gp1-AA124. The sequence continues at coordinate 1,054 of QIAR01000684.1, forward strand.
CCGGCACCTTGGAGCCGAGATCGGCTTCTTTAGCGTGCTCCATACCTGGGACCAGCGACTGCAACATCATCCTCATGTCCACTGTGTGCTTGCCGCCGGCGGTCTCGCTCCCGATCACTCCCGCTGGATATCCTCATGCCACTCCTTCTTCCTTCCCATCAAGGTGCTCAGCCGTATCTTCCGCGGCAAGTTTGTCGCCGGACTCAAGACCGCCTTTCATGCAGGCGAGCTCCAGTTCCACGGCAACCTCTTGCCTCTTCGAGAACCGCGCGCCTTCGCCACCTGGTTGAGACTTCTGTTCCGCCATGACTGGGTCCTCTACTCCAAACGGCCCTTCGGTGGGCCAGAACACGCGCTGCGCTATCTCGGCGCATACACTCACCGCGTCGCCATCTCCAACCACAGGCTGGTCGCTCTCAGCGAAGGCAACGTCACCTTCCGCTGGAGAGACTCCGCTCACGGCAACAGAAAACGGCTCATGACTCTGCCGGTCGAAGAGTTCTTGCGCCGCTTCCTGCTCCACCTGCTGCCGCGCGGCTTCGTGCGCATCCGCAACTTCGGCTTCCTCGCCAACCGGCAACGCGCTATGCTACTGCCACTCTGTTTCCGCTTGCTCCAGGGTGCAGCAGAGATCTCAACTTCGACAGCATTGCCTGCAGCGGACCATTCTCACTCACTCTGGAACTGCCCGGTTTGCGGCGGAACCATGCATGTCATCGAACGCCTCTCTGCGGCTCAACTTCTGCTTCGTTCACCGCCTCTCCACCAGTACGCTGCATGAACCAGCAACCACAGCCTCGAATCATCCTCGTGCTCCCGCACGTACAGAGACTCTGCGTCTCATCTGGCCGAGAAGACCCTGCCAGCCTTCTCTCCAGCCTCTGCCAGCCGCCTCAATGCGCACGATCTGGCGCTGCAACTAGCGCACACAGCCGCCAACAGCAACTTTGCAAATCGTCAGGACCTGCTCAGCCATATACAAAACCCATAGACTCCCGCGAGGGGCGGCTTCCTTCAAGTCGCTGTATCTGAAGCGCCCCTCCTCGATTCGACTGCCTGTCCTGAACTGGGCGCCTCAGATACAGCACTAAGACTTCTGGCCCGGAACAACTTCCGGTTTGCCCGTTATCCGGGAGCAATCGGGATTTGGGCATTCGTCAATGCCGATAAGCCGACTCTCAGTACTAATCCGGGCCTGTCACGATTCGGGCCAGCTGCCTGGGCGGGATGCCTTCTGTAGCTCAGATTTGAGTTGAGAAATTCTTACCCTACTGATTGTGCAGCAAGAACCAAATATCAATGAATTCAGGCAGTTTCCC
>QIAR01000685.1 GCA_003225595.1 Acidobacteriota bacterium
AAGGAGAACAGACCAAAGCGGGACCCTTGGCCCGCCAGCAGCCCCACCTTGCCCTCAATCTGACCCTTCAGCTTACGGCCGGTCTTCATCATGAAAATGATCATCGTCACGACGAAGAAGGCGGCGGCCAGCATGACCCAGCCTTCAAAAATGTCTTCGTTCCATTTCGTGCGGGAGAGCAGGACAGCAACGCCAATGCTGCCGACAGACGCGGCAATCAAAGCTGCATAGACGGATTTGCGCAGATCATTGCGCTCAATCTTGGCCAGGTAGGCCAAAGTAATGCCAATGATCAGAGAGGCTTCGACGCCTTCGCGCAAGGTGACGATAAAAGCTTGGAGCATCAAGAGAAAGTGCCTTCCCTTATTGCAACTCAATTGCAATTAGAACTACTTACAGGATAACCTCGCCGCTCGGGAGGCGTCAACGTGGCGAATTAAGACAACCTGTGATCTGGGCCCTAAAAGAGAAGCGGTGTCAGGCGTCGGACGTCAGGCTCCGGGCTTTAGCATCGTGCGATGAGAAGTCACAACTGTTTGAGAAAACGCTTCGCCTCCTCCAGATGAGAGAAGAGCCTTTCCTCGGCGGCGAACTCGGCCGGATGCACACAGCGGCGACTGCCCCGCAACTTCACCGGATGCTTGAGGTGCAGCATCTCGTGATAGACGATGTACTCGACTGCGTACCGCGGCACTTGCGGACTGTCGAACACGCGGCTGACGACAATCGCATTGTGAGCCGGATCGTAATGCCCGAGGCTGTTGCGGGCGTGATCGCGGCTCCAAGTCATGTTCGGCCGGGCGAGCAGGCCGTGGAAGTACCAGGTGTTCAAGGTTTCGAAAATCGCCTCCAGATCGTAAACCCTGCCGCGCGCCGATTCGATCCGCTTGCGACCACGCATCTGTCGTACCAGGTGCACCTTGGCGGCGATCTCACGACTCGATACGTGTCTTCGATAACGAGTAGCATGCACGCGCTCAATGGGCTTGCGATACATCTTGGCCAGGAGGATGTGAGCAATGGCGCGTAGCACCGATTCAGGCGCTCCTTCCAGCAAGTCGGAAAGACGGACGAGAAGTTTGCCGTCGCGCAGCCGAATGGTGTTGTTCACGTTGGCAAAAGCAAAGAACTGGATTGCGAACTCGGGCATGGGCGCCCGCGGCCGCAGTTCGCGATAACTTTCCTGGAAAATGTGGAAAAGACTCGCTCTCACGTTGGAGGTAGATTAGCACGAGAAAATCTTTAATCACAGAATACGCGGAGATTTCGCAGGCAGAAGAAATGGAATTGGTCTTTCTCTGCCAGCTTAGCGAGTCGCTTAGCACTCTTAACAGTTAAGGGCTCGCTTTTTTCTTTTTATGCTTGGCCGCTTCTTCTTCCTCGGCGAGGAGTTTGCGGTGATCGTCAGCCCCGCTATCCACCGCGTCGATCGCATTCGAGAGGACAAACTCGTACTGTTTGGCTTCAGCTTCCTGGATTCCGGCGGCATCCTTCAGCGCGCGCAATTGTGCCTGGAACTCCGTATCGGCCTCGATAACGGCCTTGAGCGGTTTGCGAATGTCGTTCTTGCGACCGGCGTACGTATCAACGTTGTCGTTTAGTTCGTCGTAGAGGGCCAGGAACTCTTCGAGTTGGTCATGGGTCTGCTTGCCGCGGTCGGTGACCTTGGGATCGCTGCGCATCTGTTCGAGTGAGGCGAGGCGGGCACGCGTGAACTTGACGAACAGCTTGAGACGCTGGTCCGGTTCCATGGCCGTGTCCCGCAACTGGTCAGCTTCAGCAGGAGTCAGTGAGGCGTGCCTGCCTTGCGCGCTACTAAAGGCAGCCGGAAAGCAAAACAAGAACGCGCAAAAACGGACAGACAGACTGGGGAAAATCATTTTTCACCCTTGACGCCGAACATCTTACTCAGCAGGTCGGTGCGGACGTGCTCCAGGCGATCAATCGCGTTCTGCACCGGAGGTTGATCTTCGAAACTGAGGGTGCGCTTCAGGTCTCGCAACTTGTGTGCCATCTTTCGCACGACAATTTCCGTGTGCTTGAGCTTCTTGCCCGATGTTGCGGCTGCGTCGCCAGCCCGTTCCGAGTAAAGGACAACGTCATCGATGGCGGCGCGCGCCTGGTCTGCCTTGCCGTCGGTATAAAGTGTGTGGGCGGCATCAAGCTGGCGCTCGGCAATTTCAGTGCAGATGCCGGGACGGTCCGCAACCTTCGCGGACTCTGCGCGGCTCTTGAGTGCCTCTAGAGTCTCCTCCTTCCGCGCCCACGCGGTGAGCGCAGTGGCCAAAAGGACGGCGAGAATGACGCCCCAGCTCCTCATATGAATTACTTCTTTG
>QIAR01000686.1 GCA_003225595.1 Acidobacteriota bacterium
TGGACTCTGTTCCGCGTGAGCTGACGGAAGGACAGACCGATGCGTTGCGCAAGCTAGCCCGCCAGGTGATGACTCAGCTCGAATCACGCCGAAGGCTGACAGCAAGGCCTTTACTCAAGGACGGACCCGTCGAGATGCCGGAGGGCAAGCGTGTTGACGGAATCTTGCGGGAGTCGGACGCACTCTATCGCACAATCACCGAGACCGCCTCGGATGCCATCATCGTGATCGATGAAGACAGCAAGATCCTTTTTGTGAACCGCGCGACGGAAAGGATATTCGGTTATCTAAAGAGTGAGTTGGTGGGACAGCTGCTGACGATGTTGATGCCCGACTATCTCTGGCAAGTTCACCAGCAGGCCATCAAGAAGTATGTCGGAACCGGGAAGAGGCACCTCTCTTGGGAAGGGGTGGAGCTTCCTGGGCTGCACAAGAGCGGCCAGGAGATTTGGCTGCAGATCTCCTTTGGCGAATCTGTCCGCGATGGCAAGCATATCTTTACCGGAATCTGCCGCGACATCAGCGAGCGCAAACGGGCTGAGGAGAAACTGCGGGGCCAGGAGACCCGGCTGCTGGAGCAAATGCCGGCAGTCCTCTGGACCACCGACATGGATCTCCGAATTACTTCTTCTGCGGGCGCTGGGCTGGCCGCCCTCGATTGGCATCCTGACCAAATGGTGGGCATCAGCTTAATCGAGTTCTTCAAAACCGACGATCCCCAATTCCTGCCCCTGGCAGCGCATCTGCGAGCCCTTCAAGGAGAACCTGTCAGTTACGAGATAACGGGGAAGGGTCGGACGTTTGAGGCACGCGCAGAACCGCTCCGCGACTCCGAGGAACGCATAGTCGGATGCATCAGTACCGCCCTCGACGCTACTGCGCGTAAGCAAGCGGAAGAGGAGCTGCGTGCTTCAGAGAGACGTTACCGATCGCTCTTCGAAGGTGTGGTGCATGGCCTTTATCGAGTGAGCGTGGATGGCCAGTTCTTCGAGGTGAACCCAGCGTTGGCCGCCATGCTGGGTTATGACTCTCCCAACGAAGTCGTCAAGCTGAACACAGCGAACCTGTACGCGGATCAAGAGGAGAGGTCTCGCCTGGTTCAGAAGTGGCTAGAAACAGAGAGAATAGAAGACGAAGTGAACTGGAATCGACGCAACGGGGAAATCATTCGGGTTCGCCTGAGCGGTCGAACGCTGACCGATCGACATGGCATCGTCCAGGGATTTGAATTCATCGCTGAGGATGTTACCGAGCGGCGAGCCCTGGAAGCACAGTTGCGACAAGCACAGAAGATCGAGGCTGTAGGCCAGCTGGCTGGAGGGATCGCCCACGAATTTAACAACTTCCTGGGAGTCATTCTGGGCTATAGCGAGCTCATGTTTGAAGAAGCCTCGGAGAACGAGAGCCTGCGCCGGGAGATTGCCGAGATTAAAGCCGCTACGCAACGCGCTGCTTCGCTGACCCGTCAGTTGCTTGCCTTCAGCCGCAAGCAGCTACTGGAACCAAAAGTACTGAACCTCAACCAGGCTACCTGGGAGGCCCACCATCTGCTCCGCCATTTGGTCCCCGCCAACATCGATGTCGTTCCTGTGCTGGCACCCACCATCGGGCAGGTGCAGGTAGACCCTGGTCAGGTCCAGCAAATCCTGATCAATCTGGTTGCGAATGCGCGCGATGCCATGCCAGAGGGTGGCAAGGTGGTGATTGAGACCGCCAATGCCGACCTGGATGAAGAGTACGCACGTCAACACCTGGGTCTGCGGCCAGGCCGCTATGTCATGTTGTCCGTGAGCGACACTGGCTGCGGGATGGATGCCGAGACACACGCTCACATTTTTGAGCCGTTCTTCACCACGAAGCAACTTGGGAAGGGAACCGGACTGGGTCTTTCTACCGTCCACGGCATCGTCCACCAGAGTGGGGGTTACATTACCGTAGAGAGCGCTGTTGGAAAGGGCACGACCTTCCGTATCTATCTGCCTCTGGTTCAAGCCACCGTTGAGGAAGCCAAGGTCACACCACCGTCCCCGACAGAGCAGCGTGGGAGCGAGACGATCTTGGTCGTGGAGGACGCAACGGAGCTTCGGCGGCTGCTCTGCTCGTCGTTGGAGAGACGAGGGTACAAGGTGCATACGGCAAGAGATGGAGCAGAGGCCATGGAGATTCTCCGGCAAGAACCGTGTGCGATCCATCTCGTGGTGAGCGATATCATGATGCCGCACGTGGACGGCTTAGAGCTCAAACGAAGAGCGGCCACCCTGCGCCCGGATGTGAAATTCCTGTTCATGTCTGGTTACTCCGAGGAGGCGATCGAGCAACGCCAGACGTTGGCGCAAGGCTGCGCTTTTCTGGAAAAGCCCTTTCTTCCAGATGAACTTGCAAGTAAAGTACGAGAACTGCTCCGAGGAGAGGCTGTCGCTTGAACCGAGTACTGGCTCTGGCCGCAGACGTGAAAGCCTGAGCACGCCGAACTGAGATCGAGTCGGTGTAATTTAGCCCATGAGGGATGGCAAGCACAACGACAACTGGGTGGATCTCTACAAGGCGGCATTGCTAGAAGAAGACCAGGAGAAACTGCTCAAACGCACGGACGTGGCTGTAGATGCCCTCAGAAACCGAATCTGGGTACTGGTGCAAGAGCTGCACGTAGACCACATCGGCCACTCAACGGACAGTGGGGAGTGGAATGCTTTGCATGACGCGCTGCGCACGCTCTCAGTGCCCTGCGTGATGGCTGCATCTCGCAGCAGCATAGGCGGGAAAACCACGGCGGTTCAAAAAACCCTACTTGCGGCGAGGCTGCAAATGACTGACTGCCGCAGCGCGCAACGACGCTCTCGGAAGGCTAGAGCGGCTAGATGGAAGAAGAGTTAGGTTTCGCCAGAGACTGTTGATCTGCGAGTCCGGTTGCTAAAGACTTTCTCAATTAACATCTTTAGCTTGGCAAGGTCCTCTTCAATCTCAATGTCCTTTCCCTCGCGGAAATGCAGAGTTGATGTTCCCTGCAAGGCTCAATCTCTTTGGTCGCAGCAATGTTGATTAGTAATCGTTGTGGAGATCGGCTCGTCGGCACAAACGCCACGGTTACCAGGCTGTGTTCGAACGGGGAATTCCTGATCTTTCCAGATACGTCTGGTGTCGGTGCTGCGTTCCCCGACCTCTAAAGCTCCGACCCACCGCATCACTCCCGTCAGATAACCTGAG
>QIAR01000693.1 GCA_003225595.1 Acidobacteriota bacterium
CCGGGCAACGCCTACGTGGCCGAGGCCAAGCGCCAGCTTTTCGGTCGCGTCGGTATCGATCTGATCGCCGGCCCGACCGAGACCCTTGTCATCGCGGATGAAACGGTTGACGGCGAGATCTGCGCTACCGACCTCTTGGGCCAAGCCGAGCACGGATTCAACACGCCGGCCATCCTCCTGACCACCTCCGAGAAGCTCGCTCGCCAGACCATGGCCGAGGTGGAGCGGTTGCTCTCCATCCTGCCGACGGCGGAGTTCGCTGCTATCTCCTGGCGCGACTACGGGGAGGTGATCCTATGCGACTCCGACGAGGAGATGGTGCAAGAAGCCGAGCGCATCGCCTCCGAGCACGTCCAAGTCATGACCCGCGATCCGGATTATTTTCTCGAAAACATGAGGAACTATGGTGCGTTGTTCCTCGGCCCACGCACGAACGTGGCGTATGGCGATAAGGTGATCGGCACGAATCACACGCTGCCAACCGGCAAGGCCGCGCGCTACACGGGCGGCCTTTGGGTGGGCAAGTTCATCAAGACCTGCACTTACCAGAAGGTGCTCACCGACGAGGCGTCGGCCATGATTGGCGAGTACTGCTCGCGTCTGTGCGTGCTTGAAGGCTTCTTTGGTCACGCCGAGCAGGCCAACATCAGAGTGCGTCGCTACGGTGGCCAAGACGTCGCCTATGCTACTCCGGCAGAACCGGGGCGCAGCTTCCATCCAGAGGCAGTGCCCGAGAGATAAACGAAAGTGTCGCTGCTATGAACCTGGATCTGCAGCGTGTCAGGCCGGAAGACGAACAATGGACAAAGGGCACTGCAACCTGTTGCTGTTGCGGCGATTCGGGCGAGCGGAACGAAAGACAATTCCGGTGTGCAAACCGTTGCACAGGGTAATCAACTTGACTATGCCTGTTTCGTGACCTTTCTCCCTTAACCTGTACTTACTCAATACTGCCAAGTAAAAAACCCAGTACTTTCGTCATCTTTGGTCACCACCCGAATCTGGCAGAGCAAGTGCACAAGTAAGTGTGTTCAGGGCGCGTAGCAAGAAACTCCTCCTGCTCACGTCTCAATATTTACAGTTCGCTGATTCCTCCTCAGCACAAATTATTGAAAGAGGACCTATGACTCGCGTCATTCGTACGTTCGTAGTGTGCATGTCCGTTGTGGTAGTTGCATCACTTCTCCGGGCGTCGCTGCCCTCGGTCGCGACCGGAACCTGGGTCGCAGCGGGCAACATGCCCGCTGCACGCAGCGGTGCGTGTACTGTGGCTTTGAATGACGGGCGTCTGCTCATCAGCGGTGGCGCGGACGCCAACGGTCCCACAGCCACGGCCGATCTCTTCAGCACAACTGGCAGTTGGTCGGCGGCGGCTAGCATGAATTCCCCGCGCTCGCACCAGTCTTGTGCCGTGCTCCAGGACGGCCGTGTGCTCGTGGCCGGCGGCACGACGAGTGGCAGTACCAACTCGGCGGAAATTTATGACCCCAGCGCCGATTCCTGGTCGCAAGCCGGGGTCATGAATGACGCCCGCGCCGGCGCGACCGCTTCCGTTCTGCAAGACGGCCGCGTGCTCATCGCTGGTGGACAGAGTTCCGGCAGTGCGGTCAACACTCTCGAAATTTTCGATCCCAATTCCGGCAATTTCTCTAATGCAGGCACGATGTCCTCGCCGCGCCAGGATCATGCCGCCGCAGTTTTGAGCGATGGCCGTGTGCTCATCGTAGGCGGTTCGAGCGATGGCACGAACGCGCTGAACACAACCAACATTTATGATCCCCAGACGGGAAGTGTTTCGGCCGGCCCGGCGATGTCCACGCCGCGCAGCAAAGGTACAGCTACAACATTGCTCGATGGCACCGTAGTCGTAATCGGCGGCAGTGATAGCACAAACGATCTAGCGTCCGCTGAATTTTTCGATCCTGCAGCCAACAATTTCAACGCAGCCGGCAACCTCGGCACCGCGCGCAGCAAGCATTCGGCATTCTTACTTCCTAATAATAATGAAGTGCTGGTAGTGGGCGGACAGTCGGCAGGAAACGATCTGGCTTCGGCGGAACTTTACATTCCCTGGCAAAAGGCTTTTCAGGCGACAGGCGCGATGGCGACTTCGCGCTCGGATGCCACCGGCGCGGCGTTAACCGCCGCCGATG
>QIAR01000692.1 GCA_003225595.1 Acidobacteriota bacterium
AAGCGAAGAAAGTCCACGACACCGTCACCGGCATTATCGAGGACATAGAAAGTCGCGGGGAGACGGCTCTGCGCGAGATCTCGGAGAAGTTTGACAAGTGGAACCCCCCCACATTTCGCCTGTCGGAGGCGGAGATCGAGGGTTGTCTGTCCCAGCTCTCCAGGCGGAACATCGACGACATCAAGTTCGCTCAAGCGCAGGTGCACAACTTCGCGCGAGCACAGCGGTCTTCGATAAAGGACGTCGAGGTTGAGACACTGCCGGGGGTCATTCTCGGTCACAAAAACATGCCGGTTGACTCCGTCGGCTGCTACGTTCCGGGCGGGAAATATCCGCTGGTCGCCTCCGCCCACATGAGC
>QIAR01000694.1 GCA_003225595.1 Acidobacteriota bacterium
GGGCTGGAACGGCTACACTTATCCCTATGAGATCCCTAATGCCGCGTACCACTTGGGTTATCGCACTCATCGTCTTGTTATCGTGGCTTCTGACCCTCAGCGCTGTCGCCCAGGAGGGGCCGCTTGATCCTTCTCAGCCCAAGGGCAGCACGCCAGAGCAAATCATCCAGCGCTTCGCCACGAAAGAAAAGGAGTTTAAAGAGGCTCGCGACCAGTACACCTATCGGCAGGAAGTCAAGGTGCAGACTCTGGACGGGAACACGGTTACCGGAGAATACCAGGAAGTTTTCGACGTGGTCTTTAATGATCAGGGACGGCGTCTTGAGAACGTTGTATTCGCTCCCCAGTCGTCACTCGAAAACGGTGGGATTTCCATCACCAAGGAAGATCTCGCCGATATTCGAAACCGCCTGCCGTTTGTCCTGACGAGCGACGAAGTTCCCGAATACAACATCCTCTACGTCGGCCAGCAACAGGAAGATGAGTTGCATTGCTACGTCTTCGATATCGCTCCGAAAACCATCGAAAAGGACAAGCGCTACTTCCAGGGCCGCGTCTGGGTGGACGACCACGATTTCCAGATCGTGAAGACGTACGGCAAGACAGTACCCGACATTCGAAGCAAGAAAGGCGAAAACCTCTTCCCCAAGTTCACAACCTGGCGGCAGCAGATTGATGGCAAGTACTGGTTTCCCACCTACACGCGGGCAGATGATGTCTTACACTTTTCAATGCATGAAGTACACATCCGCGAGATCGTCAAATACGCCAACTACAAACGTTTCGGATCGAACGTAAAGATCACTTACGAAGGGAAGGAAATTCCCAAAGACCAGAAAAAGCCCGAGCAACAGCAACCAACGCAACCGCAGAAGTAGCATTCAGCATTCAGCGCATGTCGCCAGAGCAGGTACGAGCCAAGGAACTGCAGACTTGTTCTCGTTTGGCGCGGTCCTCTATGAGATGGCCAAGGGAGCGCCATTCCGAGGTGAAAGTTCCGGCGTAATCTTCAACGGCATTCTTGAACACGATCCGGTTCCTCCCCTGCGGCTGAACCCTGGTCTCCCACCCAAACTGGAAGACATCATCAACCGTGCGCTGGAAAAAGACCGCAAGCTCAATGCAGGAGAAAACTCCTGCAACTCTTCTATTGATGCTGCCATCTAAAGTGCGCGATTACAGTAATAACTGTTCACTAGGCAAATGCAAGAGGTCGCCTTGGCCGAATGTCGACGATTGTTGCGCAAAAGCCAATTCATGAGCAAACGCTCGGCAAATTCGTCCCAACACAGAATTGAGGCATACTGTTATCGAATTCATGAAAGCTGCCGGAAAGCAGACAGTCTGGCGGAAATAGGTCGTCACAACGCTGCTGCCAATCCGCGAAAAGTGATTGTGGAACATGCGAGCGTATAATTTTCTCGCTGCCGGATGGCAATCGTCCGGCCCCTGAAGTAGGCTCCCTTTCTAGTGACTCACACGACCGGGCCGGGCTCTCCTTTTGGGGTGGAGCAATAACCTGCAACTAGTGGTGACGGAGCAACATGCGACCCGAAGGAGCTGAAAAGGAACTCTCCCTCATGGATGTGTTGACACCGCGCCAGTTCGCCGTCACCATGCTTGTTTCATCCAGCCTCACAAACAGGGACATCGCCAGGTTCATGGGAATCTCGGCGCACACGGTGAGCCACCACTTGAGCCATATATTTGACCGCGTGGGTTGCGGGAATCGGACAGAACTTACGGTCCGGTACGTTCATGAACAGGACAAGGGCTTGTACGACAAGGAAGAGTTCAGTGAACGGCTTGCGCAATTGAGGAAAGCGGCACGCTCGACCGTTCTGAAAACCTCGCGCCAGCGGAGCGCGTGACCGCCATGCGTAACTCAGAAAGGCTTTCCAAGCAAGCCAGACAACCAGGACCACGGAAAAAGAAAGCTTCGAAGCCTCAGTTAAAATAAGTATGCCAAATCGCCCAGCATTCGCCCAATCGGATTTTTAGAACCGGACTGCCGATCGGGCCTGCGGAGAAAAGTAGCGAAAAGGGCAGCGTCACCAACTCCGCAGGCCATTTTCTCCGGTCCGGTTTAGAAGCAAGAATTGCAGAATTTGCGGGGAAATTCCTTGGATTTCCGCCGCACGGCGGGACGCCTTCTCTGCTGCTCAGACTGTATGGCGGAGGGAGAGGGATTCGAACCCCCGGTACCCTTTCGGGTACAGCGGTTTTCAAGACCGCCCGTTTCGACCGCTCACGCATCCCTCCGTGGCAAACAAGCGGCGGTTTTTCGCCAGTTTACAACAG
>QIAR01000695.1 GCA_003225595.1 Acidobacteriota bacterium
TGGTGGTGTCCTAATTTCATAAACCACAAAGGACACGAAGTTACACGAAGGGGCACCTTTTACGGTTTCCTTCTTATTCCGTCGTGTCCTTCGTGGTTAAATTCGGACGCTACCCACTGCCCTCGAACCTAGCAAATCTCTGTTACAGGAGTGGTAAAATGACTTCCGGATTTTGTGCTTTGGGGCGTAAAGAGGCCGGGTTCTAAACCCAGGTGAATCGGTCTCTTTCTGTTTGCCTTTTCCTGGATAACTCTGTATTGTGCAATCCTCCCAGATACGCTATGCCGGTTGATCAAGAGCACACCAAATCAGTATTTCAGAAATTGAATCGTCAGTTGACGAAGTTGGCGACCAAGCCCCAGCCAAAGAATGTTCACCAGTTCCGCACCAATACCCGACGGCTACAGGCCCTCCTGGAGGAATTGGCGCCGGAATTGGGTCGCAATGAGAAAAAACTGCTCAAGCTCCTGATGCGCCTACGTCGACGCGCGGGACGGGTTCGAGACCTTGATGTGCAGATTGCCGCGTTGCGCAGCCTGAAAATTCCGCAGGAAGCGGCGCGCAAGGGGGAATTGTTGCGTACTCTCGCCGAAATGCGTGCCAAGCGCGAGAAGAAATTCATCAAATCTGTGGATGCGGACACTGTTCGCCAATTGAGGAAGCGACTGAAGCGTGTCGCAGGGGGGCTACAGATTCCGAACGGTGCAGAGCCTCTGGCGCTGGCTACGCGCATATTTTCTCGTGTCACGCAAGGGCAATCGCCGCTGACTGAGAAGATCATGCACAGTTACCGAATCACGGGAAAGAGAGTGCGATACGTCGCTGAGTTGGCGGGGGACGTCCCGGAAGCGAAGCGCATGCTGGAAACTTTAAAGTCCATGCAGGATGCACTGGGAGATTGGCGCGACTGGTTGATGTTGACGCAAAGTGCCGAAGAGCTTTTTGGAGACGCCCCGGATTGTGCATTGATATCGGCCTTACGGAATCTGACGCGGGCTAAATTCCGTCATGCCATGCAGGTCGTAACCAACACGCGTGCGCTGTTATTGGCCAAACCGGCGATCGCACATCGTTCAGGTGTATCCGCTGAATTATCTGGTGCCGGAGCGCGGCGTAAACCCGTTCCCAGCTCGGGGGATGTGGGGAGCGCGGCGGTAGCGTAAAGACCTTCCGGAATTCGCACTCGCTGTTCATTCACGTCTTTTTGCCGGAATCCTTTCCTTCCCCATTGCACTCTGCGAACATCTTGTGAGATGAGTTGATGGTTGCCGGCAATCGAGCGGCGACGCCTCTCCTAGCCCATGCCGACTTTTGCCGCCATTGATATCGGTTCCAATTCCGTCCGCCTGAAGATCGCGCGCTTGCAAGGGCGCCGTCTACACCCGATCCATGAAGACCGGGAAGTAACCCGGCTCGGCGAATGGGTGTTTAAGACGGGGTTCCTTTCGCCTGAGGCAATGGCAGAGACGGTCAAGGTGCTACGCCGATTCCATCGGGCGGCACAACGGCTGGCGGCCGATACGGTAAGGGTAGTTGCCACCAGCGCTCTACGCGACGCACGGAGTTCACGCGCATTCCTCGAATGGGTGCGATCCGCCACCGGGTGGAAGGTGGAAATCATCTCGGGACTGGAGGAAGCGCGGCTAATTCATCTCGGCCTGGTGTCCAGCCTGCGAGTGAAGGCTTCCCCAGTTCTGATGATCGACTTAGGTGGCGGCAGCTGCGAGCTGACGATCTCCAACAAAGGCCACATACGCGAAACGGTGAGCCTGCCTCTTGGCGCGGTACGCTTGACGAATGAGTTCCTACGTCATGATCCACCACGCAAGAGTGAGCTCAAACGGCTGCGCGGATTTATGACACGCGAAGTAGGGCGCGTCGTCGATCGCATCGTCGCCGCGCGAGCCAAAGCGGTGATTGCCACCTCGGGAACGGCGGCAGCGCTGGCCGCGGTAGCCAGTCACTTGCAAAAGGGGCCCAAGAAACGACAGCCAGCCAACGTTTCTCGTGCGCTGATGGACCGCATCGCCAAACTGATTTGCCGGCTGCCCATTGAAGATCGTCGCAAGCTGCAGGGCATTGGCCCGCGTCGTGCTGAGATCATAGCTGCCGGTGCGCTGGTGTACGACGAATTACTGCAGCGCTGTCATTTGCGCGGGTTTCGGTATTCGCCGCTCGGTTTACGCGATGGCCTGCTGGTCCAGATGGCGGCGGAGTATGACCGCGGCGTTCAGTCGCGAAAGCAAATTGAATCGGAGCGGTGGGATTCGATCACAAACGCGGTCGAACATTACCGGGTGGACATGAATCACGCGCTGCAGGTGCGCGAGTCGGCAATGCAGTTGTTTACCGCGCTCAAAGCCGTCCATCGTCTGCCGTCCGAGTACGCGGAATGGCTTTCGGCAGCGGCGATGCTGTACGAAGTGGGCGATTACGTGAACCGCAGCGGGCGTCACCGTCATGCCTACTACATTATTTCCAACTCCGAAATCCTCGGATACACACCCCAGCAGCGGCGGATTATCGCGGCGATCGCCCGTTATCTTGGCAAATCGCGGCCTACGCCGGGGGACAGCCCCATGAAGTCCCTCCCGCTGGGCGTCCAGGAAGATGTGCGCAAAGCTTCGCTGTTACTGCGACTCGCGCGCTCTTTGAACCTGGGTCGCAGCGGCGCAGTGCAGAAAACCCGCATCCAGGTAAAGAATGGGGTAGTGCGGCTGAGTCTGCTTCCCCGGCGCAGAATGGGCGTAGACCTGGAACTCTGGGCCATCGAAAAAGAGCAGACTTATTTTCGCGAAGTTTTCGGCCGGGAACTCTCGGCGGCGGCGGCGTAAAGCGTGCGCAAGACCTTCGGAGTCAAGCACCAGTGCAGCGAGGCCGAGTTGCGCCGCGTTTCCACTTTGGCGACGGCTCCCTTTCGCAAGTCCACCGCGGCTTCGCAGCCACTATCACTGATGATGCGTCCGAGGAACTCGCTCAGGTTGGGATTGTGTCCGACCACCATGATGGAGTCCTGCTTAGCATACTTGTCCAGCAGTCGGCGAAAATCGGAGAAAGTAGCTGCTGGGCGGAGGCCCGGATCAATCTGTAGTTTCCCCTCGTGACCGATCTCGTTTGCCACCAGGGACGCCGTCTGCGTGGCCCGCTTCAAAGGGCTGGAGATGATGGAATCGACCTGGACTTCGATGGCCGCCAAGGCGCGGCCTATGTAGCCGCACTGCTCGATTCCCTCTTTGTCGAGAGCACGTTTTTCATCCTTTCTCGGGTTGGCGACGCGCTCGCCAGCACTGGCATGGCGCAGGAAGTAAATTATCATTGCAGCTTATCTTTCCTTTCCAGTGAACCCTTTCGCAGTCTCCGCGGTGCAGGTGCTGGGATCGCATCCAGCAATTGTTTCCCTTCTGCCAGCGCGATCAGAAATTCCTGTGCATTGAATGCCGCGGTACCGCTCGGCGGTCTTACATTCCGCTTTCCAGGTTGCGTTTGCCAGGCACGGATATATTTTCCATCTCTTTGCAGCAGGCGGGCTTTCACGTTATCTGCCAGATAGGCCTCCAGAATTTGCCGCCGCGCGCGTTCGCGCAAGAGCGCATCTTTGAGGGGAAAAATAACTTCGACCCGTTCGTAGAGGTTGCGCGGCATCCAATCCGCGC
>QIAR01000696.1 GCA_003225595.1 Acidobacteriota bacterium
CGCTCGTGACAAGGATTACAGACGCAATCACAATCGCGCTGCCCACTAGAATATACGCGTCAACGCGTTCATGCATTACCAGCCATCCCAGGAACACGGCTACCACAGGATTGACGTAAGCGTAGGTTGAGACCTTGGATGTCGGCACATGTTGTAACAGGAAAATGTAGGCGGTGTAACCGATCCAGGATCCGCAGACCACCAGATACAGCACCGCCGAAATCCCGCGCGGTGTCCATACCACTCGAGAGAAATTTCCAGCAAACGCCGCAAACAGCAGGTTTCCCAGACCCGCAAAGGTCATCTGCCAGCCGGTTGCGCTGAGCGGATCGGCGCCTGACTTCCAGCGTTTCGACAGCACCGATCCCAGGGCCCAACTGAAAGACGCGAGCAGAAGGCTCAGCGAAGCCCAGAACTGCGCGCGTCCCAAAGTTCCGGTCTTGGTGAGTTCAGGCCACAGCAGGATCACGATGCCTGCGATCCCGAGTCCCAGCCCGGCCAGCCCGCGACGCGAGATGCGATGCTCGCCGAGCAGCAATGAGTCCAGAACAAGAAACCACAACGGTACCACGGCCACGATCAGAGCTGACAGGCCGGATGGCAGGTACTGTTCCGCATAGGAAAGCGTCATATTGCCGCCCATCAGGAGCAGCAGCCCGATGGCCGCGAGTTGCGCTAGTTGCAGCGAACTGTGGCGGATGTTCCGGCCGGTAATCGCACAGTAGACCAGCATCAGCGATCCAGAGATCGAAAATCGTGCGCCGCACATCAGCGCTGGCGGGATGTGTTCTACGGCGATGCGGATGCCGAGGTAGGTCGATCCCCAGAACAGATAAACCAGCCCGAAGGCAAGGATCACCGTCCACCGGTGTTGGCGCTGAGCTTCTGTCATAGAAACGGTCGGAAGCTAAAAGATATCAGACGTGAGGAGCCTGTCTGACGATTCGGGAAATTGGGGCAGTGGTTAGTGGTTAGTGGTTGGTCGCTAGTCCTTGGTCGTGTGCGGGAACAGATTTGGTTAACGAGCGTTTTCCTAGGGAAGTCCGGGCGCTAAGGCCTGAAATTCGAAGCCGCAAGCCTGATGCCGGAAAATCCTGAACCCTGGCGCGAAGCCCGGGGCCGAAAATCTGACCAGGGTGACTATCGGCCAACGACCGGCAGGGGGTTACGCCACACCTGCTTCAGCGCTATAATGACGATGTACTTACATCAAAATGCGCGGCGACAAACCCAATTCGCATCTGCCCGTGTGTTGGCTGCACTTCATCGTGTGCCCTCGCCGTTACATGGCAGTACTGCCTTCGCACGCCCGCCCCAGCCTCTTCGGAAGCGACTAGTTCTCCGGTTCTCCACTCAAGGGTTATCCCTCAGGGACTCAAAGCCCAGACTTGAGGGGCGCTGATCGGCATGGCTAAAGCCGTGCCCTTCCACAAAAACCCTTTCACAACATGCTTCCCAACAAGACGCGTGGCGGCCAGCAGCTCTGATCACTGGCAACTGACCACAGACCACAGACTTTCCGGAGGATCCCATGTCGACCAAGGCTATTACCATCGGTCCCAAGATTAAGACCGCTCTGCCCGGCCCCATCGCCAAGCGCGTGCTGACGGGCGACACCAAATACATCTCTCCGTCCTACACCCGTTCGTATCCGCTTGTCGCGAAGCAAGGGCGCGGAATCATCATAACGGACGTGGATGGCAACGAGTTTCTTGATTTTTCCGCCGGCATCGCCGTGACTTCCACCGGCCACTGCCATCCCGATGTGGTCGCTGCCATTCAGAGGCAGGCTGCGGAACTGATCCACATGTCTGGCACTGACTTCTACTACGAGAGCATGATCACGTTGGCCGAGCGGCTCTCGAAGATCGCGCCCATGCCTGGCCCGCACAAGATCTATTTCGGCAACTCGGGTGCCGAAGCAGTCGAAGCGGCGCTGAAGCTGGCTCGCTATCACACCAAGCGGCAGAACGTCATCGCGTTCTTCGGTGCGTTCCATGGGCGAACCATGGGGGCACTGTCGTTGACCGCCTCCAAGCCGCAGCAACGCCGCCGGTTTGCGCCGCTTATGCCTGGTGTGACCCACGTCCGTTATCCCGATGTGTATCGCGGATGCGAAGGTGGTGCGCAGGATGCCGAAGCCTTCGCGCTCGGTTGCGCTCGCTTCAT
>QIAR01000670.1 GCA_003225595.1 Acidobacteriota bacterium
CGTCGAATTGAAGTGTTCCTCAAGGCAGAAAAGAAACTGAACGCGAACGTGGATTTCTACTCGGCTTCCACCTATCACACGTTAGGCATTGATGTGGATCTGTTCACGCCAGTATTTGCCGTGTCCCGCATCAGCGGCTGGGCGGCGCACGTGATCGAGCAGCTTGATGACAACCGGCTGATTCGGCCACGGGCAGATTATATTGGGCCGAAGTACCCGCAACACTACGTGCCGATAGAGAAGCGGTAGAGAAGAGCTTTAAACTCTTGGCTTTTAGCTCCTGGCTGGACCCTGGACCCAGTAATCCGCACCATCCCGATCACTGCTTTCCTGTTCCATACCGCTCCAACAGCGTAAAGCGTAAAATGAATACAGGATCAGACTCTATGGGCCGAGTGTATTTCGACAATAACGCGACCACGCCGGTGCTACCTGAGGTGTTCGACGCCATGCGACCCTATTTTGGCGAGCGCTTCGGGAATGCTTCGTCGATCCATCATCATGGACAGGAGACGCGGGCGGCGGTGGAACGCGCTCGGGAGTCGATCGCGGAACTCCTGGGCTGTCGAGCCTCTGAGATCGTGTTTACCAGCGGCGGAACGGAGGCGGACAATCTCGCGATTTTCGGGCTGGCTGCTTCCGGGGATCATGTCATCAGCTCAACCACAGAGCATCATGCCGTACTGAATTCATGCAAGCACCTTGAGTGCCTGGGCTGCGACATAACGTATGTGCCGGTGGACGGTCGAGGACAAGTGGATCCGGAAGATATTCGTCGCGCACTGCGCCCGAAGACAAAGCTGATTACGCTAATGATGGCGAACAACGAGACCGGCGTCCTGCAGCCCGTCGAGGAAATCGGAAAGATTGCCGCCGAAGCAGATGTTTACTTCCACACCGATGCGGTGCAGGCAGCCGGGAAGGTCCCGATCTCTGTCAAGAAAATCGGGTGTGATCTGCTTTCAATGTCCGGCCACAAGATGCACGCTCCGCAGGGAGTGGGCGCGCTATACGTGCGCAAGGGAACGCTGCTTCAGCCCATGTTATATGGGGGGAGTCACGAGCGCTCGCGGCGTGCAGGGACGGAGAATGTTCCGGGAATTGTCGCGCTGGGCAACGCAGCGGAGTTGGCCAGGCGGGGTTTTGAGAACGGCGGAGATGCGGCCATGACTGCCCTGCGCGACCGTCTGCAAGAGGGTCTGCTCGAGCAAGTGGATGCTACGGGAGTGAACGGGGACGGTGCGCCGCGTGTCCCGAACACAACGAATATTTATTTCGATTACATCGAAGGCGAGGCGTTGGTGATCGCGCTGGATCTGAAGGGACTCGCGGTTTCCACAGGTGCGGCATGCTCTTCCGGTGCGATTGAACCGTCACACGTGCTGACCGCCATGGGCCTGCGGCCCGATCGGGCCCGAGCCAGCATTCGGTTTAGCCTGGGGAAGCAGAACACCTCGCAGGAAGTTGCCTTCGCGCTGAGCCTGGTACCTGAGACCGTGTCGCGGCTGCGGGAGTTATCGCCGGTTTACCATAAACAAGCAGTTAGCAATTAGCACTTGGCATGGGCTCCCAGGTCGTCGCCGAGGATGCGCTGTAAAACGTCCTGAAGGCTAAATGCGGAAGCCAAAATGCCAAGCGCTAAATGCTAAATGCCAAGCTAAATGCTGAGTGCTAAATGCTTAACACCAAGACTATTGCCGTAGCCATGTCGGGAGGGGTTGATTCCTCGACCGTTGCGGCCATGCTTCGCGCCGAGGGACACAATGTCATCGGCCTCACCATGCAGCTCTGGAACCAGCGGCGCCTGGCAGGCCATTCGGGCATGCCTGAGGCGGTGCAGGGGCGCTGTTGTTCGCTCGACGATGTTTACGATGCCCGCCGCGTGGCTGAGACCATCGGCATCCCCTATTACGTTGTCAACCACCAGGAGCGTTTCGAGCGTGATGTGGTGCGGCCGTTCGTGGAAGAGTATCTTTCTGGGCGGACACCGATTCCGTGCAGTTTGTGCAACAATCACTTGAAGTTTGATCAGTTGCTTATGGTGGCCCGTCAGATCGGCGCCGATCTACTGGCAACGGGTCATTACGGGCGGGTAGAATACGACGAGAGTCGCGGCCGATGGCTGCTCAAGCGTCCGACAGATCTCTCTAAGGATCAGACGTACTTTCTTTTTGGGCTG
>QIAR01000671.1 GCA_003225595.1 Acidobacteriota bacterium
CAGGACAACCCGGAACACGTTGAGGCGATGCTCGAAGATTGCGGGCGTCACTTCTCCGCAGTCCTCGCGGCAGTCTATTACGTCAACGAAGGGAGGGTGACGGGCGAAGGCATCCTCTATGACAAAGAATCGGGTGAGGAGATATGCAGGAAGGCTCTAGAGGAGTGGACCAAAATAGCCGGTGAATTGTTTGAGGCTGAACGGGAAGAAGGCATACGTCGCGCCGGGTAGTACAAACGGGCCATTGCGCGCGTCGGCGCTGCGGTGCTACTGTGAGTCGATCTCGGAAGAGATCAGCAGACGGTGGAAGCCATCTGACTAACTTCAAAATGGGCGGAACGCCCAGAAGGAATTCCCACTGGTAGACCTTTCAGAATTAACTCCACTTGCAAAAGAACTTAACCAAACAACCGATGAAATCAACGGCATTATCTCCACCGTCAACGAGAAGCTGGCGGCGCTCAATCTAGGCGTCGACGCTTGGCTTGACCCATCCACTACCTCGAAGATACCGGCTGCCGATATGACAGTCACTCACCTCCACAGAAGTACCGCGAGTAGGCCAGTGCTTGGATACGCCAAGCTGGAAGACGCCTGGCAGTTGGCGATCAAAGAAGAGAAAATAATCTACCAGTGGAACGACGATGCGAGAGAAGAAGAAGAGGTAAGTGAGGAATCCTATCGTCCACTACTCAAAGCTTCCCGCGACGTTCGGCTCCGTGCGTTAGAACAACTCCCGCAACTGCTCGACGCACTCAAGCGAGAGGGCGAGAGGGTAATTAAAACCATTGCTCGCGCCCGCGAAGCAGCAAAAGCCCTCTAAAAAGACAAATGGCGACAGGGCGGCGGGAGACAGCACTGTCCTGTCGCTCGAATACCACAGCAATTTGGTTTTTCCAGACAACCATTGAGTGGCAACGTCAGTCGAAAGATCAACAACATGAGCCTGTGGAGTTCGTCACCGGGCGATGCCCAAATCTCCTCTCCACGGGCTCTCTTTCATCATCTCGGCCCACGTCGTGGAAAGGGCTGCGGCTTGTTCGTCCCGCCCGCGCTGAGGGAAGGGAATCACATGACTGAGAAAACTAATGTAACGATCAGCACCGTGACTACCATCCTGTTTCTGGGCGTGTTGGGAGCGTTCCTGTGGTTTGTCGTTTCGGGCAACAAGCTGGCGAAACCGGGTGTGATCGTGCTCGCCCTGCTGCTGGCCGCGGCGGTGGGGGTGAAGATTCCTTCTTGGGTTCGCTACCTGCAGCGGAAGAGGTGAGGACCGTTGCCCCACACACCCGGACAGGGATAGCCACGGCCCTGATGCACGTCGCACCTCCAGCCTCACGGTGCCGCCATCACACCAAGCCCCGCTATAATGTAACCAGGCATCGGCCATGACTCGGCCTGCGGCATCAATAGCGCTCGGCCTGTCGGCCTCGCAGATACCCTTAGCGTTAGCGGCAGCTTGGGCCGGGACGGGCGCAGTGCAAGGTTCGCGCAGAAGGTTAAATCTTATGCCAGACAATTCGCAGGTGGACGATGAGCGCGAGCCACTGACTGATGACGAAATTGAGAAGCTCGCGCATCCCACGTCCGGCGTGCGGCGCTATGACCGGCGCGCAGTCGCTCAATCCGTGCGTGAACAGCGTAAACGGGAACGTGAACTTCGCAAGATTGATCGTTCAAATCGTAAGATGGCGGAATTACTTGAGGGCAGAGACGATTTAGCCTCTATGCGCTTGTTGTTTGAGATTAACGAGCGCCAACGCGACCGAATCATGGGTAAACCCTTCATCTCTGATCCGCCGTCCAAGTCGAAGGTTCAGGGGTCTCAAGACAACCGCCTACAGCTTGCCGTTCAGCGGCTCATCATGCCGCGCAACGCCGCGCTGGAGCCCGCCGCGCCCAAGCAGCTTGAGCCAGCGCAGTCCGAACTTCCAGAGGCCCAATCTGAGTCTCCGTCGAAGGTGGACGGGCTGCCTGAGTCCACTGAGCGCCACCTCGTGGAAATGCGGGAGCTATCGCGGCGTCTATACTGAGCCAAAGCCAGCCAAGCCAACTCAACTTTCCCCTTGAGCGGGCCTAGCAACCAGGCAAAATTTGGGTGGTGGTGCAGTTTGAAATCCCCAGGCTCTAGCTAAGTCTCCCGGCCTGTGGGAAACTGTCGGCATGTCAAAGAAGCGTACCAAAGCCGACAAGTCACAACGGCAAGCCGATCAACTGGAGACGAAAGTAGCTCGCCGTCCAGCACAGGCTCCGAAGAAGCGACCGCCCCGCGAGGACTTCAGCCAAGCCGCTTGACTGACTGATCGCGGACTCGTTTCAAACCCGCACCACTACAATTTGCGTACACGTTCAGCGCCGGATCAGCGCAAAAGGGGCCGCTTTCTGTCGAGCAATTTCCCGCCAAGCGGCTGAAGCTACATAGACGGAAGTCGATATAGTAGATAGATAAGCATCAATCTAAGCCAAGTACGCGACATCCTGCGTCGGCGTTTCATTGAGAGGCAGTCATACGATTGCACATGACTATGGCTTCACCAGCAGTGCAGTCGTGCATGTGTGTCGGGGGAGGACGCACAAAGAATGGTTTGCTGAGACATGTGCCGAGTTACACATCGATACGCCAAAGGCGGATTTAC
>QIAR01000672.1 GCA_003225595.1 Acidobacteriota bacterium
CATGAGCGAGACCGCGGGCGTTTTATAAGTAGGATGCAGCCGGGCGACTTCGCGGAAGAACAGCCTGTCCTTGGCCATCGCATAGTAGACCCGCGCCCCCGCCAGGATGAGACCGTTACAGCAACCGAACGTGGAAAGCATGATCGCAACCGCCATCAGCGATCCGCCCATTGAACCGAACATCTGCGTCATCACTGCCGTGGCGACGCGGTCTTCGGTGGCATATTTGATGCCGCGTTCCATGATGGTTGCCCCATTCGGAGTTCCATCAAGGGGCAGCACGTTGAGATAAATCACGTTGGCGGCTACGTAGAGAGCAATCACAATGCCTGTGCCCAAGGCTAGCGAGAGCGGCAGGTTGCGGCTCGGATTCTTCACCTCCCCGGCGGTAAACGTCACGTTATTCCAGGCATCGGCCGAAAAGAGCGAACCGACCTGGGCCACGGCGAGGATGGTCAGGGTTCCCACCAAGGCAATCGGCCCGCCGACGCCCACCTGCACGGCATGTTGCGCGCCCAGTCCTGCATTTCGCCAGAAATCCGTAAAGTTCGCTGCGATTGCTTGCGCATTTCTTCCAATGAACAGCCCCAGAATCACAAGCGCCAACAGCGCCGAGGTTTTAGCGAAGGTGAAGATGTTCTGAATGAAGGCGCCAGTCTTAATACCAAAGATGTTGATCACCGAAAGCACTACAACCACCAATATAGCGACCAGATTTTGTGTGCTAAGACCGACATCCATGTTGCCCAGGACCATGGGCCCCACTTGAATCGGCGGCACCTTCCAGAAGTGCAGGATCCAGTGCGAAGAAGAAATCGAAGGAAAGAAGATGCCGAGAAACTTGCCAAAAGCCACGCCGACCGCGGCAATCGTACCGGTCTGGATCACGAGAAATAGCGTCCAGCCGTACAGAAAGCCCCAAAGTGGTCCCAGTGATTCGCGCAGATAAACGTATTGGCCACCAGCCCGGGGCATCATCGCCGCCAACTCACCGTAGCTGAGCGCGCCCACTATGGTCAGGAAACCGGTGACCAGCCAGGCTCCGATTAGAAGGGCCGGCGAGTTGACCTCCCGGGAAATCTCCGCGGAAACAATGTAGATACCCGAGCCGATCATCGACCCTATGACCAGCATAGTGGCACTAGTCAGCCCGAGTCCCTTAACTAGTTCTTTGTCTTGATGGGTGGCAATCTCCCAGTCGGTCGCAGCAGCTGGGGGGATGGGTTGGTTTGTGCGGGTGCTCACGTCTCTCCTTGAACTTGTAGCCCCGGGATCCAATTTTGCAGCCCAAATGTCCCACCGGCTGTCGCGTGGCCGGTATCCCTATCAAGCCCGCCTGTGCCTTGATGGTGTGTGAGTGTCACGACTTTACCTCAGAACGCGGAAGAATTCCTCAGCTGATTTGCGGGGATCCCGTAACAAATCGGATATCACTGCCACGGAGTCTGCTCCCGCCTCAATGACGGAGCGGCAGTTGGCCCGGGTAATTCCCCCAATGGCTACCAGCGGTTTGCGGGTTAAGATTCGCGCTTTTCGAACCCCTTCAAGACTGATCACCGGGTCAGGATTCCTCTTACCGGTAGTGGGAAAGACCGGGCCTATGGCGACATAATCGGCGGAAGTAGCATCCGCCGCTTTGAGTTGGTCGGGGTTGTGCGTGGAAACGCCCAGCCAAAGCTTGTCACCGATCACGCGGCGGGCGCCCTCGGGCGAGAGATCGTCCTGACCAA
>QIAR01000673.1:0-562 GCA_003225595.1 Acidobacteriota bacterium
AACACAGGACGCCAATCCAAACCCCAGCGGGACAGAGGTTAGTCGGCGGATTCTTCCTTACGGACAGCAAAAAACCGCTCGATAAACGTCGTATCCACCCGCCCTGCACGAAAGTCGGGGTCAGCGAGAATTTTTCGATGTAACGGAATGGTTGTAAAAATCCCCTCCACAATGAACATTTCCAACGCCCGCGCCATGCGCGACACAGCTTCATCGCGATCCTTCCCGCGCACGATCAGCTTGGCAATAAGCGAATCGTAGTAGGGCGGGATCACACCTTCAGCGTAGGCAGCGGTGTCGATGCGCACTCCCGTGCCGCCGGGAGGATGAAACGCCGTAATCCTCCCCGCAGAGGGGGTGAACTTCTCCGGGTGCTCGGCGTTGATACGGCACTCGATGGCGTGTCCACGGTGGACGATAGGCCCATGCAGCACGGTTTCCATGCGCTCGCCCATAGCTAACAAAATCTGGCTCTTCACCAAGTCCACATCGGTGACCATCTCAGATACAGGGTGCTCAACCTGAATGCGCGTGTTCATCTCGATGAAATAGAGCCGGCGGT
>QIAR01000673.1:718-1148 GCA_003225595.1 Acidobacteriota bacterium
TGCTGCACTCGCGCTCGCCCAGGCTGACGACGTTGCCGTATGTGTCGCCCAGAACCTGGAACTCGATGTGGCGCGGCCGTTCGACATACTTCTCCATGTATAGATCGCCGTTGCCGAAGGCTGCCGCGGCTTCCGACTGCGCCGCTTTGAATAAGGCGGGCAGCTCTTGTGCCGTGCGCACGATGCGCATACCGCGTCCGCCGCCGCCCGCCGAAGCTTTAACGATAATGGGGAACCCAACCTGCCGAGCCCACTCCAACGCCTCACCATCGGAAGCGATCACTCCCTCCGACCCAGGAAGGATCGGCACACCGGAGTCTCTCATTGCTGCGCGCGCCTTCTCCTTTTCTCCCATGAGCCGCGTGATTTCCGGCGGAGGTCCGATGAACTTGATGCCGCAAGTCTCGCACACCTCGGCGAAGTTGGCGTT
>QIAR01000126.1 GCA_003225595.1 Acidobacteriota bacterium
CGATTCCAAGTCCACAACCTGGCGATTGCGGACGATCCGAAATTCAGCAGTCGGCCCTTTGTCCAGGCGGAACAGCTCGATGTTTCGATCAAGCTGCTGCCGCTGCTTGGACGCAAGATCGAAATCAACTCGCTGAATCTGCAGCGCCCGAGCGTTGAGCTTTTGAAGAATGCACAAGGGGTATGGAATTTTGCTTCGCTCGGTAAGCCTTCGGAGCCGGCAACGACTCAACCCACTTCGACAGCGGGCGCAGCCGGACCAAACCAACCGCCTGCTAAGCAACCACCTTCGGCCGGCGCAGAGCACGAGTTCTCGCTAGGCAAGCTGACCATTGAGGATGGGCAAGTGGCGATTAGCGATCAACAAAATAGGCGGCCGCGATCGGTGTACGACCACATCAGTTTGACACTTGAGAATTTTGCGCCAGACAAGCCCTTCAGTGTCGATGCCGCCGTCCATCTGCCGGGTTCCGGTGCAGAGAAAATTAGTTTGCAAGGCCAAGGCGGTCCAATAGCACAAAATAACTTTGTCGAGACTCCGTTCCGGGGCACGCTGGATTTGAAAGGCGTCGGAATTGCTGACTTGCAGAAATTTCTCCAGACCCCTGCGTTGGCAAACACCGATGGCAGCCTCTCGGGTCAGACCAATATCAACAGCCAAGCTGGAAAGGTGTCTGCCAAAGGGCAACTGAATGTCCAGAATCCTCGAGTGCGTGGCCTGGACATCGGATATCCCGTCGCGGCTGATTACGACCTGACTGACGACCTAAGCAGTGATTTGCTGAAGATAGATAAGACAACTTTGAAGCTGGGCCTGACTCCGCTGTTCATGAGCGGCACGGTAAATGCAAAGCCTACTCCCGCACAGTTGGACCTCAATTTGAAGGCCAACAACATCTCCATTGCGGAAGCGGCTCGACTTGCGGCGGCGACCGGTGTGGCATTCGCTCCGGGCACCACCGTGAATGGACGGGTGAATGCTGACATCCAGGCTCGCGGCCCTGCAGATAAACCCGCGCTTAGTGGAACCATTGCAGGCCGAGACGTTCAGATTACGGGCAAAGATATTCCCCAACCCGTACAGGTCAAATCCGTAAACCTGGTGCTTTCGCCGAGTGAAATCCGCTCCGACAACTTCAACGTGACATCCGGAAACACGACTGTGGCCGCGCGGTTCGCGTTACGGCAATACACGTCGAAGTCTCCCTTGATTGATGCCACGTTACAGGCCCCTAAAGCCGCACTTCCCGAGGTGCTAGCCATCGCCAAAGCTTATGGTGTGAGCGGCTTGGACAAGATCAATGGATCGGGAATCCTGAACCTGGATATGCACGCCGTCGGCCCCATGCAAGCTATCGCCTCCAACGAGATTCTTAGGGCCCTGAACGGAAAGTTGGACGTGAACTTTAATAATGTGCGTCTTGCTGGGACGGATATCACTCACCAGCTCGCTTCACTCGGACAATTTTTAAAACCGGGAGAGAAAGACCAGGGGTTCACCAATATCTCGCGCATGACAGGAAATATCTTCGTCAGGAACGGGATTGCACAGACCAACGACTTGCAGGCGCTGCTCGACCTCGGGAACATTGGCGTCACCGGCGCCGCGAATCTGATAACCCAGGCGCTCGATCTACGCGTTACCGCGGTGCTCTCGAAAGCTGCCAGCCAGCAGGTGGGCGGCACCGGAATTGGCGGGTACATGAATACAGCCCTGGCCAACAACCAGGGCGAACTGGTGATCCCGGCCATTGTCACTGGGACATTTCAGCATCCAGTCTTCGCACCCGACCTGCAAAAAATCGCACAAATGAAGCTGAAAGGGCTGGTGCCCAGCTATGACAACCCAGCCGGCGCGGCCGCTGGAATCTTGGGTAATCTCCTGGGACAAAAGGGCGGAAACCAAGGCCAGCAGCCCACACAGCAACAGCAACAGCAAAATACGGTCGATCAACTGCTGGGTCTGTTTGGCAAGAAACAGCAACAACAGAAGCCACAACCACCGCCAAAATAGCCGAAACCTGGTGTTTGCGTTGCGCCGAACCACTTCACGCCTGTATTCGCGAACCCGGAGAGCACCGTGCTCGCAGTCAACTGGAGGCCGGTGCACGATCATGATGGGTGTGCGTTCCATCACTGCCAGCGGTGCGTGGAATCACTGACGGACCCGTGCATGAGGCCGATTATGTACGCGACGGCTGGACTCTCGGGTCAACATAACCGCCCCAAGTCCCCGCCTTAGAGCGGTAGAGATCAGGCTCGGCTTTCTTGCCAACATGCCCGAGCATCCAACCGGAGCGGATCAGTTAAAAGATGAACCTTTTCTCCCCACTTCCGGGTGGGCGTAACTCGGCACGGCTTTATAGAGGAGGATGCTTTTATGTTTGCACGCACACTAGAACTGAACATGAAGATCGAGAAGAAGCCCGAGTTTACCAAGAAAGTACGTGAGGAAATTCTGCCGATCCTGCGCAAAGAGCCAGGATTCGTGGATGTTCTCGGGCTCGAGAGCGAAACTGAACCCAAGGTCTTTGTAGTCACCCTGTGGTACACGAAGCTGGATGCGGAGCGCTATGAGAAAGCGACCTTCCCGAAGGTGAAACAGATTCTGGAGCCGTACCTGACTGTTCCGCCGATCGTGAAGTTCTATGCTGTGGAGACCACGATTTCGGAGAAGTTCATCGAGAGCGTGGCCGTCTGATTCAGAGCGACTCCCAAATTTGCCCCGGCAGAGCGCAGCATTTGCCGGGGTCTATTGTTGCTGGGCACTGACTGCGGAGTGCCAATCGGTTACGCTGCAGCCCAGCGCCGCTGCAACAGAGATACCGATTTGACGCCCCGACCTTCACTAGCATTCTTTTTCCTTTCTGGAGGACCCCTTGACCCGCTCAGCCAAACAGTGGGATAGCGCTGCCCAGGCATCAATTATCAGGATCTGCCATTTACGCCGATCGTGAACACGCCGGAGCCCCCCAAAAGTGAACCGCCACCAGAAAAGTGTGATCACGGCCGGAGCATCCGTGCCCGGGCCGGACTCCCGCCGTAACTCCTCTCGCGGGTACAATGTTCACGAAGCCGAGGTCATGCCATGTCAGCCAGCCGCACTGTTCGGCCGCAGGCCGCGTCCGCGGAAATTCCCGCCGTCCCTCTCACCATTGAAGGCTACAGCGTCCTGCATCAGATGATGCGAGTCCGCTGGTCTGCGTGGAGAGCGCTCAGCGATTGCGAACGCAGCGAAATTGCAGATGAGACTGGCATCCTTCTTGGCAGGATGGAACAAAACTCGGCGGGGCAGTCGGCGCTCTTTTCCCTGCTCGGCCACAAGGGTGATTTGATGCTCGTGCATTTCCGCGAGTCGTTCGATCAATTGAACCAGGCGGAGTTGCAGTTGGCGCAGTTACGTCTGCACGACTATCTCGAACCGACGACTTCCTATCTTTCGATAATCGAACTGGGGCTGTACGAGTCCACCATCAAGACCTACAGATCACTTGCCGACCGCGGCGTAGAGCCTTATTCGGAGGAGTGGAAACGAGAGATCGAGGAAACTGTGGCAAGGCAAAAGGAGGCGATGCACTCGCGGCTGTTCCCTGCCATGCCACCGCAGCGGTATATCTGCTTCTATCCCATGGACCGTCGGCGCGGCGAGGAGAAGAACTGGTACACGCTTCCCATCGAGGAACGTCAGCGTCAGATGAATGAGCACGGAATAGTAGGACGCCGTTACGCAGGTGAAGTCAAACAGATCATAACCGGCTCCATCGGCTTTGATGACTGGGAATGGGGCGTAGACCTTTTTGCCGATGATCCTATCATCTTCAAGAAGTTAATTTACGAAATGCGGTTCGACGAAGTCAGCGCCGTGTACGCGCTGTTCGGGCATTTCTATGTTGGTGTGCGTTGCCCGGCAGCAGCACTGGGAAAGCTGCTGATCGGCGCAATGCCAGCGGCTGAGCCACACAAGGCGTAAGACAGGAGCTTAACGCAGAGAGAGCGAAGGATTCTCGCAGAGACCGCTGACATGTTGTTCTTAGCGGCCTCGGCGGTGTTTTCTCCGCGAACTCTGCGTTCAGAACTGTGTGATCATTTCCGAGAAAAAGCAAACTCGTGCCGCGACATATTTACGCGCCGTCCGCGGAACGTGACGCCCTCCCCTTCAAGACGGAGCCGCTGTTCAATAGCAGAGTCTCCGCGCAGTTTAATTTCGCCAGCAGCTCCCACGACCCGATGCCAGGCCAACCCGAAGGAACCGTGCAGGGCCCAGGCCACCTGCCTCGCAGCTCCGGGGTATCCTGCGGCACGTGCGACGGCGCCGTAGGTGGAGACCTTTCCGCGGGGAATTTTCTGGATAGCGGCGACGATTCGTTTATGCATTGAGGCCACGGATTCTGAATTGCTGCGCTGGGTACCACTCGTCGTCGCGTGGCAGCGTCGGAACAGACTCTGAATTCGCGTACCCCGGACTTGGATTATTCAGCGTGGCGCAATCAACGCCAATCCGACAAGGCAGAACGCAATTCCGGCCACGTTCTTTGGTGATAGATGTTCGTTAAAGAAAAGCAACCCAACCGCGACGAGCAACAATGCTGTTGTGACGCTTCCGACGACCGAGGCCAGGCTGATTTTCCAGCCTACCCGGTATGCCAGCAAGACGGCCAATTCCACTCCTACGATGGACACTCCCACAACGTAACTCGCCCAATTCACATTCCTGAAAGACCAGGACACGGTCGTGCGCTGGGGATACAAAGGCAACAGCAACAGGGTAACCATTAGCGCTGTGACGTAATTCACGGTCAAAGACAACATGGGGCTGACTTGCGAGGGAACGGATTTCTGGGCCACGTGATAAACGGTCGTAGCCAAAGCCATTAATACGATGGGAAGGTAAAAGGTCATTGGCACCTGCCATTACTAGAGCTGGAGCTACATAGATTCGCCGAGTACTCTGTGCGATTCACGAACGTAAACGGGGGACGGGTTGTGACAGCGCAAGATGCCCGAGAGATAAGTAATAGGCATCAAATATGCGATCGGCGAACCCTATGAAGACGCCAGGACCTTGTCATATGTTCTGCGGACCTCCTCACATACGCGAGCTAACTCTGCATCCAGTCCGTCCGGCGATTGTCTCCCCAGGATTCTTGACACCAGATCTTCCGTGACCTGTCGTGCGTGCTCCGTTGCAGGCAGCCACTTGCGCGCGCGCCCGACCACGAGCCGGACGACGTGCTCGACAGTACGCAGGAGTTCGGCGGCATGGTCAAGGGTGGCAGCGTCAGCCTTGTCCAGTATCCCGGCAGCTACGCACCGCCACAGCCGATCGCGCAGAGTGCCGCGCTTGTCCTTCACCTCGTGCTTGATCAGAAGATAGCTCACCAGAAAATCGATGTCGTAAACCGCGCCCGCGTAGGTCTTGAAATTCTTCTCTCCCCCCTCCGCATTTTCCAGTTTCGTGCGCATCTCGCGTATCGCTGGCAGAAAGCCCGGATCCCCCGCGAAACGCTGGAAAAGCGCACTGGTTGCCGCTATGGCCCTCTCCCCGAGGCATCTCGAGCCCGCGAGAAAGCGCAGCTTGCCGTACATAAGGGCCTCCCATGGGTGGGCTTCCTGTGAAAAATAAGCCTCCATCTGTGTCGGCGTCACCAGCAACTCGCCCTCTCCGCCGCGAGGCCGCAACCGGGCATCCACCGGAAACACCATGCCATCTCGGGTGTAAGCAGCGAGCGCCTGCATCATCTGTTCAGCCGACTTCGTCAGCTTCAGAGGGTCCTGTTTGTCATCGCAAACAAACAACAAGTCGGCATCGGAGAGCACGTCGAACTCGCCGGTCCCCAGCCGTCCCAACGCCATTACCGCCAAGCCTTCCGGCTGTCCGGCAATGTCGAAAGTTGCGGCGATCGCATCTTCAGCGGCTGCCGTCGTCACCCCTAGCGAGTCGTACACGTCGCGAATTCCGGTGATGTCCCGCGCCCCCGCTGCGAATACACGATGCCGGTAATGCTGCCGCAGGAGTGACAGCTTTTCTCCGTAG
The DNA here is from genome assembly GCA_003225595.1 of Acidobacteriota bacterium. GTDB lineage: Bacteria > Acidobacteriota > Terriglobia > Terriglobales > Acidobacteriaceae > Gp1-AA124. Next base: position 6,034 of record QIAR01000126.1, read on the forward strand.
GACGCGGAGGATTTTGCCAGGTAATCGAAGACCGGGTCGATTGCGGCCCGAGCGTTTCCCAATGGGCTCTCGAACAGATACCTGCTCCCCACTCGCGACGGTACTTCGTCCAGTTGCGCCAATGTGGCTATCTCTTCGGGATGGCGGACCAGAATGTCTGTCACGTAATCACTTGTCTCAAACAGTTCCAGGGCTTTCTCCAGACCCTGCGGATACCGCACCACCGCGGCATAACGCTCCGAGCTGGTGAACGCCGAACTGAGGAAGCGAGACAGGTTGCGCCGTGCCTGCGTGCTCAGGTCATGCCGGCTGGCAATTTCATACAGTGTGGGTGAATCCTCAGCTAACCGCTCGAGGATTTGGTCGTTGGACTGGTCGGCTGTACTCGGTTCTGGTGCACTGCGCAATTCGAATTCGGTATCGGGCGCGTGGTGTCGGCGGATCTGCTGGTGATGGATGATGCGGTTGTAAATCTCCGCCACCGCTGTCATCCGACGCCGCACCGCGTCTCTCACGTCGGTTACACGGTCTTCCCCGCCGGCATAGCCTTCCATGGACCTTTGTAGCGTATGCAGGTCAACCTTAGAGGAGGGCAATTCATGCGTCTGCCGCCCCTGGCGTAATTGCAGCCGGTGTTCCAAATGGCGCAGGAACTCGTAGGCGCTGGTCAACTCGTGAAATTCCTTGCCGCTGATATGGCGTTTGTCATGCAGCTTCTGCAGCGAAAAAAGCGTGCCGCGGGAGCGCAGCCAGGGCTCGGCACCGCCATACACGCGTTGCAGGCACTGCACCAGAAACTCGATATCGCGGATGCCACCCCGGTCGACTTTTACGTCGATCGTCTGGTTCGGCTCATTCACCGTCATCCGCCGACGCCGCGTGTGCATCCTCTCGCGCGCTTGGAGCGCCGTCTCGATGGCAGGAAAATTGAGCCGTGTTGCCGGTATCTGCGCCGGCAGGCCGAATCCAGAGCGGGGCGAAGGATCTCGTTCCTGTATGCCGCCGCTGTATACGAACGGTTGCACGCCGCGGATGAACTCACGCGCCAGTGCGGCATCGCCGCCCGAATGGCGCACCTTGATCAGGGCCTGGCGTTCCCAGTCATGCGCAGTCTCAGCGTAGTACCGCAGTGCGTGGCCGAGGCTGATCGCAAGTTCTCCCTCTCCACCCTGCGGCCGCAAGCGCATATCAATTCTGAACACCGTGCCATCGCGAGTAACACGGGACAAGATTTCCGTCACCTGCTGGGCAAGACGGATGAAGTATTCGCGGTTGGAGATGGTCGCGCCGGGTGGCTCGTTGCCATCGCCGAAGATATACATCAGGTCCACGTCGGAGCTGTAGTTCAGTTCGTTGCCGCCGAGTTTGCCGAGCGATAGAATCGCGAACGGCGTATCCACCGATCTGCCTTCCCCATCGAGGTGCTGCGGGGCTTCGTACCGTCGCTGCAATCGATTTTCCGCCTCGCGCAGCGCCTCCTCGATCAGCACATCAGCCAACGCCGAGATCTCCGCCGTCGTCTCGGCCAGGGGAGCGATTTTCAGCACGTCACGCAACATAATGCGCACGTACTCCCGCCGCTTGAAGCGCGCCAGAAGCAGAGACACGTCACTCTCGAACGAGCGCGATCGGAAACGGGCGAGGCTCTCGTGAAATTCCTCTCGCGAGAAGCTGCGATCTAGATTTCTTTCTCGCAGAAACGATTGCAACAGGTCGGTATTTTGGATCAGTGTCTCGCCCAGAAAGCGGCTGTGGCCGAAGACCACGATTGCGTAGTGCGCCAGGAAGTTGTTGCGGTTGAGCTGCCGCACCATCTCGCCCGTGGACTCGCCCACCAGGCGCTCAAAGAGGATGAGTGCAGAATCAGGATCGGGCGATTCGGCCAGGAGTCCTGGAAGGGCGCCGACGAGGGTGGGAGAAAGCCGTTCCGTGACCCGGGAGAAGTTCTGTTTGGCGCCCTCGGGATCATGGAAAGGTATGTTAACCAGCGCCGCGGGCAGATCAAGCGGCTGCCGGGGATCGTTTGGCGGTCTGCTCTCGGGCAAGGCTGTGGCTCGGAAATTCAGCATAGCATGGGAGTGGAGGGGCACTGCCGTCTCGGTTCCCCAAGGAGGAGTATTTGCACGCAGATGCTGCAAACACTAGAATTTCGCGAACATACCCCGGAGTAGTCATGCAGTGATCATTGGTGTCCAATGGGTCGTGTATCTCGCGGCTCGCTGGACTCAGGCAAAGAGGATCGGCACATGAACGTAAGGAGAGTTTTTCTTGGCGGTCTGATCGCGGGCATCGTGTACTTTTTCGGCGATGGCCTGGTGCACGGGTTGCTTTTAAAGCAGCAGTGGGCAGCAATACTCGGAGCCAATACACAGCAGACCATGCACAGCCCGGCGTATTACCTTCCCTACGATCTGCTTAAGGGCTGGGCGGTGGTGTGGATTTACGCTGCCATCCGGCCGCGCTTCGGACCCGGCCCGAAAACAGCCGTTCTTGCTGGATTTGCTGGCTGGCTTCTCGCTATTCCAGCGCCACTGCTGGGGCTGCTTCCGATGAACTTCTTCGGAGCACAGTTTGTGGCGCTCTGGTCAATTTATGGCATGTTTCCAATGATAGTAGGCGCGCTGGTCGGCAGTTGGATTTATCGGGAGGACGGAGGCGTATGACGAGGCGAACGTTCCCTGCACAAAGTCCATGAAAAATGTCCTCACTCGGGCGAGGGCAGCTTCTCATTTATTCACCGTCCAATGACCATCCCTGCCTTTGATTCCTATTCCGAGGCCAGACCTACCGTGATGCTGCCGGTCGCCGACGCACAGGCTTCTTGGCTGGTGTCGGCGCTCCCTTTTTTGTCAGCAATGCGCCCTTGTTCATCTGCATCACGAACGGACTGGGTTCGTAGGAGACTGGCGTGCCCTCGAAATCGAGGCTGGACCCTTCCTTGGGCATCAAGCGGGGAGGTATGGCACCACTCATCTCCAGTATGATGTCCGCACGCTTCTGATCGATATCATCCACGCTAGCCGCAATCTGCAGCTTCGTGGGGCTCGCACTGATCACCTGTCCCTGCATCTGTAACGGAACGCCCTTGATCGCGTTCCAGACTGCGGCTGCGTCCTCTGGCTTGCCAGCGGAGAGGACCAGTTCCCATTCGGCAAAGGACATTTCCTTCGGCTGCTTCGTCTTGACCAGATCGGCGGCCTGCTGTGCGGGAGTCGGCGGAGGCGGCGCGGCAGCAATAGTGAATCCCGCCGGCGGCAGGGGGTTCGCCTTGGCCTGCGCGAGCAAGTCCGTCCAACCTTGATCGGAACCATGGTATTTCGCGTACTGTTTCTGGCCGTAACTCGTAATCTGATTCTGGGCCGGTGTGCCTGCGGCCAGATTCGCCGCGCGTGCAATAAAGAAGAGCCCGTTTAGGTAGTCGGGAGGCGTAGCTGTCAAGTAAGCCAACGCCAAGGGGTAGACGTCCCGCAGGTTATTAGGATCACCTTCCACGGCGGCCCGCAGGTGCTGCTGCGCCTTCGCGTAGTCCTTGGCTTGGAGCGCAGCGATACCGTCGACACCGTTAAATATCACGCTCGTCTGCTTCTTGAGCTTGTCGAAATCGGCATCCGACATCCCCTCCGGTTTCGGCGCGGTCTGCATGGCTTGCAGTCCGCGTTCAGCGTACTTTGCGCCTTCAGCCAGGTTCTGCTGAGGATTCTGGTTGGCCTCCGCGGCCGCTCGCTTGGTATAGGCCAACAGTGCGAGCGCTCGAAGATTGTTAGGATTCGCCTGCAGCACTCGCTGCGCAGTGTCCGTCATCTTAGCCGCATTGTTGGACTGCTGGTACGCGCCCATTAGCGCCTCTAGCGCATCTTCCTTCATTACGCTGTTGGGATACTGTGTGAGGAATGCCTCGAGGCCGCTAATCTTTGCAGCCGGATCTTTCTGCTGTATCGCACCGACGTAAGCGTTGTATTCCGCCGG
>QIAR01000700.1 GCA_003225595.1 Acidobacteriota bacterium
GCCTCAATGAAGATGCATTTTAGCTCCCGTCTCCATAATTTCCATAAAATTGACAATATTGCGCAGCTAAGCTCGCGACCGAAAACTGGCATTCCCGGCCAGTTGCCTGCGCGTATCCAATTGTGGGGGTGGCATGACTAACCGAAGACAATCAGTGCGAAAGTCTCTTCTCACGAATCGACGATTCCCCGCTGAAATTGAGCGACGGATTCAACGCGGAGTGATCGACTACTCTGGAGCGAGTGCTTTCTACGCGAAACTTGCTGATACCGCACGCGATCGCGTAAGACCCTTTATGATCGACCGCGGCCATCGTTGCGTCGAACTCCATTCAGACCTGTACCGCCACTACCGTCGCACTCTAAACCAGCTGATGAGTCAAAATTCCGGAAGTCCACCTGGTACTCCTTCTGACTGGGTTGCGTGGGCGTTGTGGACCGCAGCTTGGAATTACAAGACGAAGAACCCACTTGCTGATGACGTGCGCCGACGCGAAATCTGGCCAACGGAACGGCCGATCAGCGACGCTTGGTTACCCCTCGCCGACATTCCGAAGCCACGTCCGATAGAAACATCTGGAGTCCTTGAATGGTGTAGCGGTGAGCTGCGGTTTCCCACCACTATGTTCCAGCATCCCCGTATAGGAGTAAGAGAACGGTTCAGCAGTGATCAAACAGCCCTGCCAAAGTTGACACTCGAGTTCGAAGGCGCACTGATAGCACTAGTCCAGCGGGCGAAATATGAGCTGCGTGACCGGGAAGAACGTGAAAGGGTTCGCGCAGAAGCACGGGAACTGATGGAGGCATTGTTCAGTGAGATTTTGAAATGGCTTCACCTTGTCCGCTCAAATGCGCATCGTCCAGCTGATCTCGAAACGTGTCATCAAGCGGCACGTCTTCATGATCTACATGGGCTATCGTGGTCACAAGTGGCACAGCGGCTGTGCAGAACGAGGCATACGCACAATCAAAACTGCACGATGCGGGTACGACAAGCCGCGGCTCGCTGGTACAAAGAAAACAGCCCTCGTCGAGTGCCGATAGTGAATAACTAATTCTGTTTTTCACTCCCCGTGAAGAACGAAATCAGTTCCTTCCAGCTTCCCGCGCATACGATTTGCTGCGATATTCAAAGCGTCCAGGGTGCGACTTGGACCCAGACGTAATTTTCGAGGACCGGATACCCCCATTGACTCCGGCTGACCTAGCGACGTTCTCGCATCTCGGCATCACCGCCGACCTCCTAAACCAAGCCCGCATTGAGCGCGTCACCGACCGCGCGGCCCGCGAGGAATACGGCATTGTCGGCTACGGCGATATGTCCGGCGTCGTCTTTCCCTACATGGACCCCATGACTGGGCACCGCTGGAGTGCGCGAGTGCGGCGCGATAATCCGGAGATGGAAGGCGGAAAGCCGCGGAACAAATATATCTCTGCCTACGGTGACCGCCGCCACCTGTACTTCCCGCCCGGGTCCGCTGAGCTGATGCATGATCCCGCTGTGCCCATCGTCCTTGTCGAAGCGGAGAAATCCGCGCTGGCCCTGGTCACATGGGCGGCACGCATGGGAAGGAAGCTCCTGCCCGTTGCGATGGGCGGGTGTTGGGGATGGCGCGGGCGGATCGGCAAGGTGGAGAACTCAAATGGCGAACGGGTCGATGAAGTCGGGCCGATCGCGGATCTTCGCTGGGCCAGTAATGGTCGAAAGACTTACGTTCTTTTCGATGCGAACGCTTCCACCAATCCCAAAGTACAGCAGGCCCGCGCGGCGCTCGTTCGCGAATCGCGAAAGCAAGGAGCCGATGTCTTGGTGCCAGAACGAAATTCGACAGGTGGTTAGAATCTCATTCGGTTGTAAACTCGGTTGATATCGCAGCCATGGTTGATGACGTACTGAACGGCATTGCGGAGGCACGCTAAATGGGCGTGAAAATCAGGAAGAAGAAGAACAAGTTTTACGTGTATGTGAACTACCGGGGTACGCGCAAAGCCAAGTGCGTTGGGACCAGTCGTGCCGTTGCCGAGCAGGTGAAGGGAAAAATAGAAGCCCGGCTAACTCTGGGTGATCTGGGCTTCTTGCATGAGGAAAAAGAACAGGCCCCCACCTTCGAGCATTACGCCATGGGCTGGCTCAAGCGGTATGCGGAGTTGGAGTGTAAGCCGGCCACGGTACGCAGCTACGAGCAGTTGCTGCGAGTCCATGTAACTCCCCGCTTCGGGCAGAAGCGCCTCTCTGAAATCAATCGGGATCAGATTAAAGACTTTATCGCTGAGCTTTCCGTAGGCAACAGGTTCTCCCGAAACACCCTTCGGCTGATTATGTGCGCCCTGCGGACTGTCTTAAGTGCGGCAATCGAAGATGGTCTCATCGAGAGCAACCCCGCAGCCAGGATTGGGAGATTCGCGAAGACCGAAAAACCGGCCCGCCAGGCTAGTGCCATGACACGCGAGGAAGCGGAGCGTTTTCTGGAGGCCGTCAACTTGGTCTGTGCCGAGTGGCTTCCGTTCTTCCTCGCGGCCCTTCGCGCTGGCTTGCGCAAGGGCGAACTAATCGCGCTGAAATGGGGCGATATTCAATTTGGAGAGAACGAGAACGACTCCAACCGCTACATCCTGGTGCAGCGAAACTTTTCTTGCGGGCGCTTCACCAGGCAGCGAGCTGATTAGGCTCCGTGACCAGAGACTGCTCGAAGCCTTCATGGCGGGACGTGCCACGATCGCTGATGATCTGGTATTCCCTTCTCAGGCCGGGACGGTAATGAAGCCTGACAACATCGTGCCGCGCTACATGGAGCCCGCCTTGGAAAGGGCCGGCTTGCGCAGGTTTCGCTTCCACGATCTACGCCATACCTTCGGCAGCCTGCTCATTCAGGACGGCGCCTCGCTAGCCTACGTGAAAGAGCAGATGGGCCACAGCTCGATTCAGATCACCGTCGACACTTACGGGCACCTTATTCCGGGAGCAGATATCGCATGGGTGGACCGGCTGGACGCGAAAACAACCGCGCAACAAAACGCAACCCAGGCGCAACCAGCGGACAGCCGACTAGAGCAGGAAAGCGCGGAAGTTATTGAAAAGGTTTGGCTGCCCCCCAGGGATTCGAACCCCGATATGCTGATCCAGAGTCAGCTGTCCTGCCGTTGAACGAGGGGGCAATGCCCTAATTATCCAGTAGCTTAGCATTTC
>QIAR01000127.1 GCA_003225595.1 Acidobacteriota bacterium
AAGGCCATGAGCCCGGCGGCCAACTCGCGCTCACTACTCTAGTCGAAAACTTCCCCGGCTTCCCCGAAGGTATACAGGGTCCGGAATTGATCGAGAACATGCGCAAACAGGCGGCGCGTTTTGGCGCCGATTACCGTATGGGACACGTGGTCACGGTTGACCTAAGCAAGCGGCCCTTCACGCTCAGTCTGGGCAAAGAAACGATTCAAACCAGGACTCTGATCATCGCCACGGGAGCTTCGGCACGCTGGTTGGGGCTGCCCAATGAACAGGCGCTCATCGGACGCGGCGTTTCTTCCTGCGCCACCTGCGACGGATTCTTTTTTTCAGGCAAGGAGATCGCTGTGATCGGTGGCGGCGACTCCGCCATGGAAGAAGCGCTGTTTCTGACCCGTTTCGCCACCCAGGTGACGCTCATTCATCGCCGTGATCAGTTCCGTGCCTCAAAAATCATGCTGGATCGCGCCCGCGCCCACAAGAAAATCAAGTTTCTCACCGATACCGTGGTGGACGATATTCTCGATGTGAGTAAGAAAGAAGTCAGTAGCCTGCGTTTGCGGAATCTGAAGAGTGGGGAGAGTTGGGATTTTCCCACCAGCGCAATGTTTCTGGGCATCGGGCACATTCCGAACGCTAAAATGTTTGAAGGACAACTCGAGACCGATCAGGATGGCTACCTGAAGACGCACGATTACGTTTTCACGCGCGTGCCCGGAGTGTACGCTTGCGGCGACGTGCAGGACCGCCGCTATCGGCAGGCCGTTACTGCTGCCGGGACGGGTTGCATGGCCGCGTTTGAAGTGGAAAAGTTCCTAGAAGAGCAGGGACGGTAAGTCAGTACCTAGTGTCTGGTGCCCAGTCGCCAGCAGGAACGGCCCAAAAGTGGGATGAAAATTGACAACCGAGAATTGACCCCTGGCAACTGAGAACTGGCAAAACTGAAAACTGAGAACTGCGTCATGAACTATCGCATCCTCGGACAAACCGGACTCGAAGTCAGCGAAATCGGATTTGGTGGCTGGGCGATCGGCGGCACCAGCGAAGCCGCTGGTACACAGTGGGGATGGGGCGAGACCCCGGAGCGCGATGCCATTGCCGCGGTGCGACGTGCGCGCGAACTGGGCGTCAATTTTTTCGATACGGCTGATGTTTACGGCAACGGCCGCAGCGAAGAGGTCCTCGGTAAAGCGTTGTCGTCGGAATGGGACAGAGTTTACGTCGCTTCCAAAGTTGGCAATGTCGTCCGCAACGGCGTCGGAACGAAGGACTGGAGCCGCGAGCACATCGTCCGCTCCTGCGAAGCAAGTCTCAAGCGCCTGAAGAAAGATGTGATCGACCTCTATCAGCTTCATAACCCCGAGGTACACGACATCCAGAACGGTGACTGGCCTGAAACGCTGGAGCTATTACAAAGACAGGGCAAAATTCGCTGGTATGGTGTTTCCGTTTTTCTGCCTGAAGAGGGGATGGCTGTGCTGGAGCGCGGCAAAGGGCATGTCATGCAACTTGCCTACAATGCACTCCGCCTTGAAATGGAGGAATCAGTTTTGCCGCTGGCGCAGAAGAAAAACGTCGGCATCATCGCTCGTGTGCCGCTCTATTACGGGATCCTCGCCGGAAAATTCAAACCTGAGAAAACGTTCGCCGCAGATGACCACCGTTCTCACACACTGCCGCCGGAAACCATGCGCGAGCTTGTCCCACGTGCCGACCGTCTGAAGAAAATTGCCGGTGTTTCCCCGGGCGATTCCGCTGCGTTTGCACAGTGGTCATTGAAATTTATTCTGGCGAATCCCACAGTCTCGACGGTCATCCCTGGGGCACGGAATCTACAACAGGCCGAAAAAAACTGTAGCGCTTCCGATGGGCAACCGCTTTCTAAAGATCAGGTCGACACTGTCCGCAAATTATGGTGGGACGACTCCTACCTCCGGGCTCTGCGCACCGGATTGTAAAAGCGTAACCGCGGATATCGCAGAGAGCTAGCTCCGAGATCACTGAGAACATCAAAGCGCATTCTTTTGATCTCCGCGAATCTCGGCGTACTCTGCGGTTAAGATTTTCAGCGCCACATTGGATCCACTGCAGTCTTTGAATCTCCTGCCATCTTCTTGGCGTCGAAATAGATGTAACGTGGGGGCTAATTCATGTCCAAAACCTGCAAACATCTAAATCAAACCCGTGACGTCAGCCCCAGCGGCGATGGCTGCAAGGAATGCTTGGAGATGGGCGATACCTGGGTTCACCTCCGGCTCTGCTTGGAATGTGGCCACGTCGGCTGCTGCGATTCATCCAAGAACAAGCATGCCACCAAGCACTTTCATCAGACCAAACATCCCATCATGCAGTCGTTCGAGCCGGGAGAAAACTGGCGTTGGTGCTACGTGGACGAGATATTTCTATAGGCCCCGACGGAACACATAGCTTGGTCGGCTACTCGGTACTGAGTACTGTTCTCTGGTACCATCACGTCGAATGGCATCGCGTAGTTTCGCGAGAAAAGTCAGACACGGAATGGGAAAGCTAGGCCGTAGAGTCGCGCCACGTGATGGCCGGGACGGCGCCGAACTGGTCATCATCACGGGCATAAGTGGCTCAGGAAAAGCATCCGCCCTGAAAGCCTTTGAGGATCTGGGTTACTACTGTGTGGACAACCTGCCTGTAGAACTGATTCCGCGTTTTGCTGAACTCGCGGTGCAATCAGCCGAAATCCGGCGTACTGCCTTAGTCGTGGACGTGCGCGAAGGTTCCAAGCTTGACCAACTGCCCGGCATACTGAAGTCGGTCAAGCGCATGATCCCCACGAAAGTGATCTATCTCGAGGCCAGCGATGCGGCACTGCTGCGGCGCTTCAGCGAAACGCGCCGGCCGCATCCGTTAGGCACGGACTCGCCGGTAAGAGCTTCACTCAGCACTGAGCGCCGTCACTTGAAGCCGATTCATGCCATTGCCGACTTGGTGATCGATACTTCCAAGTTTAATGTTCACGAATTGCGCTCCTATGTCACCGACCGTTTTAGGAAGCAATCGGCAGACAAGAACATTCTGGTTTCATGCGTGAGCTTCGGCTTCAAACACGGTGTTCCCGAGGATGCCGACCTCGTCTTCGATGTGCGCTTCCTCCCCAACCCGCATTTCATTCCCGAGTTCCGGGGGCTTACCGGACGTCATCCCAGGGTGGCCAAGTACATTCGGTTATTTCCCCAGACACAGGAATTTATCAACCGGATTTCTGAGTTGTTGGTCTATCTTTTGCCGCACTATATCAGGGAAGGAAAGAGCTATCTGACGATCAGTTTCGGTTGCACCGGCGGGCAGCATCGTTCGGTGATGATTGCGGAAGACGTGAGCAAGCGGCTGCGCAAAGCGGGTTATCGCGTGAAGGTGATGCATCGGGATAGTCCAACGTAGTTAAGTGCTCGCGGGTCAAACCTCAAAGGGGATGTCCTGCGCGGATCACAATGACACTGCCGGGAGCCGCACAATTCCAGTAGAATAACCACTTGGACGCATTTCAAGGCACTTCAATGGCGGCCGGGTCGTCCTCGGGCCAGGAGTTCATTCAGCGGGAATATCTATGCGGCAACTGACCCGCCTGGTGCGGTACGTGGCGCCCTATTGGTGGCAACTGCTGTCGTCGCTCGTTCTGATGGCGGGAGTGGGCCTGCTGGACGCCTTCCGCGTGCTGCTCATCGGACCGATCCTAGACATCGTGCTGAACCCCACGGCGCAGTCGCGCGATATGCAATTATTCAGAGTTCCGGGAAGCGGTCAAGTAATTCACCTCCAGCAATTTGTTCCTTCCCACTTCCAGAATCCGTGGACCGTTGTAGCCTTCGCCCTGATCGCGGCGACCGTGCTGAAAGGGGTCTGTGATTACGCCGGCACCTATCTTGTGAATTATGCCGGCTTTGGCATGATCACGGACCTCAGGGATGATCTCTACAATGCGATCCTGCGGCGCTCGGCGGCATTCTTCCAGAAACACACGACCGGTTCGCTGCTCTCCACCATCATTAATGACATTGAACGAGTGCAGTTCGCCATGTCGGGCGTGCTGGCCGAGTTCCTTCAACAAGTGTTCACGCTGATTTTCATCGCGTGCGCAGTCGTGGTTCTTGGCGGCAAGCTGGCCTGGGTACTAGTGATTTTTTTGCCCGCGATCGTTTACTCCGCCCAGAAGATCGGGCTGCGAGTGCGGCATACCACCCGGCGCGGGCAGGACAAGCTGGCGGACATTCAAAACATTCTGCACGAAACCATCACCGGCAACCGCATCGTGAAAGCGTTCGGGATGGAAGGCTGGGAGGTGGCGCGCTTCCGCATGGCGGCACGGCGGCTGCTTCGGGCGAACTTGCGCTCGGTTGCCGCGGCGGCCATCAGTTCACCGCTCATGGACATCTTTGGTGCGGTGGCTATTGCGATGCTGCTGCTTCTGGGGCGCGACCAGATCAACCATCGCGTTTTTACCACCGGCACGTTCATAGCTTTCATTGTGGCCGTATTCAAGCTTTATGATCCGGTGCGTAAGTTCGCGCTGTTCAACAACAACTTTCAGCAGGCGCTGGGGGCTTCGTCGGAAATTTTCCGCTTCATGGACACAGAAGATGACGTGCGCGAAAAACGTGGTGCAAAGCCGCTGCCGGCATTCGCGAAGAGCATCCGATTCCAAGACGTCTGCTTTTCCTATGAGGGCGACGACGATGGTGCACGTGAAATCCTGCGTGACATTAATCTCGAGGTGAAAGCAGGCGAGGTGCTGGCGGTAGTTGGTTCGAGCGGCGCTGGCAAGACTACGTTAGTTCATCTGATCCCGCGCTTCTTCGACGTGACTTCTGGGCGCCTTCTAATCGATGGCCGCGATGTCCGCGATACCACGCTGGCGTCCCTGCGTTCGCAGGTCGGAATCGTGACGCAAGAGACCGTGCTGTTTAATGACACCGTGCGCAACAATATCGCCTATGGTCAGCCGCATGTGTCTCAGCGAGAAGTTGAAGCGGCGGCGCAGGCGGCGTTGGCACATGATTTCATTATGGAGCTGCCGGCGGGCTACTACACAATCATCGGCGAGCGTGGCGTGCGGCTTTCGGGTGGAGAGCGGCAACGGCTTGCAATCGCCCGCGCCATCTTGAAAAACGCGCCTGTCTTGATTCTAGACGAGGCGACTTCGGCGCTCGACAGCGAGTCCGAAGCACTGGTGCAATCGGCGTTACAAAATCTAATCACCGGACGCACTGTATTCGTGATCGCCCACCGGCTTTCGACGGTGCGGCGCGCCGACCGTATCGTGGTGCTGGAAAATGGCACCATCAGCGACATAGGGGCGCATGAAGAGTTGATGCAGCGGCTCGGCACCTACCGCCGGCTCTACGATCTGCAGTTCGTCGACCTTGAGCAGCCGAAGCTTGCTCCAATGAGGCAATAGATTGTCGATTGCCAATTGAAGGCATTCTGGTTTGAAATTGGCAATCGCAAATTGGAAATCGGGCCATATTAGTTACAGAATCTGGCGTAGTTACAGAATCTGGTTCAATCGGAAAGCAAAATGCCGATCCGCTCGATGACTGGTTTCGCGCAGGTGCGAGGACAGGCGAACGGGGAATCCGGCTTCACCTTATCCCTGAAGTCCGTGAATCATCGCTTCCTCGACCTGCACTTCCGCATGCCGTCGGAAAACGATGCACTCGAAATGAAGCTGCGACGATTGCTGAAGGAGAGAATGGCCCGAGGACATATAGAAGTCACTTTCAGTCTCGGGCGCGGTGGCACAGAAAACCTCGCCTTGAATCGCCAATTGGTTGGCGGCTATATCCAGGCATTTCGCGCTGCCGCGGCGGAGTTTGGTCTGGCGGCCGAGCCCGACCTGAACGTCATCATGCGCTTGCCGGGCGCGATGGATTCGGATCCCGCGCCTGCCCAAGGTGAACTGGAAACCGCCGTCCTGGCCAAGATGGAAGAGGCGCTGGGAAAACTCAATGAGATGCGGGAGAACGAAGGCCGTGGCATCGAACGTGAGCTCAGAGAACGCATGACGCACCTTCTGAAGGCCAGCCAGCGCATGGATAAGCACCGCCAAGCGGTGCTTGAAAATTACGTTGAGAAACTGCGGACGCGGATGCAGGAATTCATCGGTGGCCAGGCAGATCAGGAGCGAATCTTGCAGGAAGCGGCCTTGCTGGTAGACCGCAGTGACATCCAGGAAGAGATCGTGCGCCTGGACACGCATGTGAAGCACTTTCTCAGTCTGCTCGATGAAGGCGGCGAAGTCGGCAAGAAGCTGGATTTCCTTTTGCAGGAAATGAACCGCGAAGCGAACACGCTGCTTTCGAAGACCTCCGGTCTAGCAGGTGAGGCGTTGAAGATCACGGAGCTGGGACTCTCGATGAAAGCGGAAATCGAAAAATCGAGGGAGCAGGTGCAGAACATCGAATGAGCCTTGTCTACATCATCTCTGCACCTTCCGGCTCGGGCAAATCGACGCTGGTTAATGAGCTGCGCAAGATCGACCCCCGCCTGCATTTCTCAATTTCCTATACCACGCGGCCGCCGCGAGGCAGCGAGCAAAATGGCCGGGAATATTTTTTCGTCTCACGCGCAGAATTTGAAGCCATGATCCGGCAGCAACAGTTTCTGGAATATGCCGAGGTGTTCGGCAACTACTACGGTACGGCGCGCCGTTTCCTGGAAGAGGCGGAGCGCAATGGTTGCGATTTGCTGCTCGATATCGATGTGCAGGGAGCGGAGCAGATCAAGCAGAAAATTCCACACGCAGTGAGCATCTTCGTCATGCCGCCCGACCGCAAAACCCTGGAGGAGCGCCTCAAGAACCGCAGCCTTGACACCGAAGGTGTGATCCAGCGACGGCTGGTTACGGCGAGCCGGGAGATTGAGAATTACCACAAATACGACTATATTCTGGTGAACGACCGCCTGAAAGACTCCATCGAGGCTCTGAAAGCTATCGTGCTCTCGGAACGCTTGCAACATTCAGGCGCGAACTTATCCGAAGATCAAAGCGAGTGCCTCCAAAAGGCAGCACAGTGCCGATTGGACAATGTCCAGGAACGGGTGCAACCTATCCTTGCGTCGTTTGTGACGCCAGCAGCGCAAGGTGGAACCACATAGTCTTGGGGGAGACGACAATGAAGTTGATGGACGGGTTCGACAGCAATTACCGGTACATTCTCGTAGCGGCACGTCGTGCGCGGCAACTCCAGGGTGGAGCCCCGCCGGTGATCGACACACATTCGCGCAAGCCCTGCAGGATCGCACAAGACGAAATCAAGGCGGGCAAAGTGAAATGGGTGATCCCCGAATTGCCCAGGCCGGCCGCTGAAATTGCCAGCGAGTTGCTGGATAAGGCGCTGAACAAAGAATAAAGAAATTGTCGATTGTGTTGATTTGTAAAGGAAGGTGAATGGTTTCGTTCAACAATCAAAATTCCACGATCAGCAATCAAATAGGTTGGCTAGGAACTGTTTCATGAAGGTGGCTCTCGGCGTCAGTGGTGGGATCGCAGCCTATAAGGCGGCGGAAATCGTTCGCCTGCTGCAGGACCGCGGAGTGCGCGTGCAGGTCATCATGACCCGCGCGGCGCAGGAGTTTATTCGACCGCTGACTTTTGCCGCGCTCTCCGGCGAAAAAGTGATCACTGAGATGTTCTCCGCCGAGAACGAGCCGCCGAACATCGACTCCGCGGTAGAACACATTTCAGTTGCGCAATCCATTGACGCGCTACTCGTCGCCCCTGCCACGGCTGATGTTCTTGCCAAATTCGCTCACGGCATTGCCAATGACTTCCTGAGTACTCTTTATTTAGCCACGACCGTGCCTGTCGTCATAGCTCCCACCATGAACGTGAATATGTGGAACCATGAAGCCACGCAGGCCAATCTGGAAATCCTGAAAAAGCGTGGGGTAAAGATCGTTGAGCCCGACAGTGGTTACCTGGCGTGCGGCATGGTCGGCCCGGGCCGCCTTGCGGAGAACGAGAGCATCGTTGCCGCGATGATGGAAGTGCTGGGGGCACAACAGGACTTGGCAGGCGAAACCGTTCTGATCACTGCTGGGCCAACACGAGAAAAGATTGATCCGGTTCGCTACATCACCAACCGTTCTAGCGGACGCATGGGGTACGCCATTGCGGAAGCCGCGCTACGGCGCGGAGGGCGCGTCCTACTGGTATCCGGTCCGACGGCGTTGACGGCGCCCGGCGCGGCAGAGATCACGCGTGTGGAGTCAGCCGAAGAAATGTCCCAAGCCGCGCTGAAGCTGCTGCCGCACTCAAGCATCGTGATCAAGACGGCGGCGGTCTCCGATTACCGGCCGAAAGCAACGGCAACGCAGAAGATCAAGCGCACAGGGTCGATGTCGCTCGAACTCGAGCCCACTGCTGACATTGTGGCCGAGATCGCCCGCCTGCGGGAATCGCAGATTGTGATTGGCTTTGCTGCCGAGACTCAGAACGTGCTCGAAAATGCGCGTAAGAAACTGACCAGCAAATCGCTGGATGCAATTGTGGTGAACGATGTTTCGCGAGAGGGAATTGGGTTCGATTCCGACCGCAACGCGGTCACCATCATCACGCATGATGAGGTGATCGAGGTTGCCGAGACAACGAAATGGGATGTGGCGCAACGCGTCCTCGATGAGGTTGTGCGCCTACGCAAGCAACATCGGGTTTCCCTGAAGGCCACAACTTAGAAATGCCTCGCGTCCTCGATCCGGAACTCAAGCGCGCACTTGCTGAGCGAATTCGCTACTACAACGAGCTCGGCATTTATGATTTCTATCGACGTGAAGATCAAGTCTCCGCGCTGACGTTAACCAACCTCACCTCAATCGAACCCGCTGCATCTTCTGCAGCACACGAATCGCCCTCACAACAACGAGAACAGATGATCGACAGAAGATCTGCCGTGGGGATAGCGGCGACGCCTGACGAAAACATGTTTGAGGTGCTATCAACGAAGCCGGAGTACGGTGTCGACGACCCCGCGCGCGCGCTGAAGATTATCCGTGAGGATCTCGGCGACTGCACCCGCTGCGTGCTGCACAAGCAAGGGCGCAAGCAGATCGTCTTCGGCGTGGGAAATCAGCAGGCGGACCTCATGTTTATTGGCGAAGCTCCAGGCGCTGATGAGGATCAGCAAGGCGAGCCATTCGTAGGACGCGCCGGCCAGTTGCTCAACAATATGATCAAAGCGATGGGTCTGAGGCGCGAAGATGTCTATATCGCCAACATCATCAAGTGCCGTCCGCCGGGAAACCGCACGCCCGAGCGCGAGGAATGTGAAACCTGTTCACCATTTCTGATGCGGCAAATCGCGGCGATCAAGCCCAAAGTGATCGTGGCGCTGGGAGCGGTGGCGGCTAAGACTCTGCTGGCGATCAATGCGTCCATGGCGGAATTGCGCGGCCGCTGGTATGACTTCAAACCGTCGGGTGTGCGCAGTAACGATCCTTCGTGGACCAGCGCAAAGTTGGCGGTGACTTATCATCCGGCATTCCTGTTGCGCGATCCTCGCCAGAAAAAAGAAGCCTGGAAAGACCTGCAGATGGCGATGAAGGAGCTGGCGTTGTCAGTATCAAAGAAGGGTTCAGCGTAGTGCAGGCCTTTTACATGCGCCGCAGGTGGTAAGAAAGCCACACACTACAGCCGAAAAGCTCTTGAGATCACCAACATACAAAACTATATCTTAAGGCTATTTATTAAATAATGTTCCACGTGGAACATTTCTCCGTTTGGCACCTCCCCTGCCACCTCGCCCTCGATGGTACGATTCCATTCAGCCGGCCGTGATCGGCCCCACTCTGCATGCCTGAATTCTGCGACGTCGCACTCCCGGTGCCGCTAGATACCGCCTTCACCTATCACGTCTCTGATGGCCTTGAGCCGGTGGTGGGCGGGCGAGTGCTGGTACCGTTCCGGCAGAAGCGGATGTCGGGCGTCGTCGTCGAGGTACATGATC
>QIAR01000128.1 GCA_003225595.1 Acidobacteriota bacterium
TGCCCGACCCGGTGACGCCGAGAAGCACTTGATTCTGCTCGCGGTCGAAGACGCCCCTGAGCAGAGATTGAATGGCCGTGCCCTGATCGCCCTGCGGCTTGTAATCGCTGATTAACTTGAAATCCATAGATCAGCTATCAGCTACTAACTTCCGGCTTGTAACTTTCCACTCTCAGCCATCAGCATCCGCTCTGACCGCGACGGGCCACATAAAAGGACAACCACCTTCGGCGGTCCGCCGGAGCGATGTTCCGCGTGCCAGCAAGCTCTCAGGGAACAATCTTGCTCGGTGGACAATCACTAATTATAACGTGCTTGAAACGGAGTCGGGGACGTTCGGGCACAGGCGAAACCCACCGTCGCATACGGGATCGGGACAAAAATCGGCGCTGGCTTTCCAGGCGTTTGGTTTTGTGGGCTCAAGGCAGCAGCCCGAAGACACTGAGCTCGTTCCGTGTTCCAACATAAACTTTGCCATTGACCACTGTTGGAACTGCGAACTTTACCGACAAACCAGGGCTGTCGCGAGTCGGATTGTCGCTTGAGCTGTAGAGCAGGTTGGCAAGATTAGTGGCATCGTAGGCCCGGAGCACAGCTTGACCGCTATTGTCTTCGAAACTACTTTCCTCCAGCATCCACAGGATGCCGCTGGAACTGCCATTGGCGGAAATCGACGGTGTTGGCGCTGGAAAGTGGAAGCTGAGAGCAGTCTGAGAACTCGGCGTCGTCGACAGCATGCTGGTCACCGGGTCGAAGGCAAAGGCCTTCAGAGTGTCGGGGAGACTTGCCTGCTGCTCCGTTGCACCACCAAGGTACAAAGTGTTGTTCCACCACGCCGGCGAGTTCCATGCTCCAGGATTGGCCTCCGGTATCGATTGGAAGACATGGTCACTGGCCGAGTTGAATCTGCCCATGTTGTCACGATCTATGACGTAGAGCTTGCCTTCCTTACCACACAAGAAAAGCAAATGTTGCGGAGAGCCGAACGGCTGATCCAGCAGTAGAGCGCCGCCCGAGCCCAAATCCATGTCCTTACTGTTCAATGCGGCTTGATTGAAGGGAGTGAAATAATCGGAGACCGAGAACACGCCGGCGGTGGGCGGCCCCATCTTGATGACACTGGCACTATAGTCTCCGTAGCTCACATCGAAAGCACCGTTCCCGGTGGCAAAGAAAATGGAGCTGCCATCCCCGGCCGGTCCGGAACCGCTGGCCCATATCCCGCCGCCGGCCAGCGTTCCGTTCGGAGTCGAACTCAGGTTCGGAGTCGAATTCCACACTCCGGTTTGACTTAGGGCCTGCGAGTCATAAGCCATGATCCAGCCGTGGTAGGGGGGAACATCGCAGAGAGAACCCCACGCGATGTAAACCACACCATCCTGCAACAGTAATGCCGACCGCTGATTCTGTGTTTGTGCATCAAAGGGGATCTTGCCATTGACTGAATCGACGCCGGTTCCGTCCACCGTGGCGCGGATTACTACCGGCCCTCCGAGCTTCTCCGCTCCCGTGGTTAGATCCAAAGCGTGCAGTCGCTGCACGAAAGTCGTCCCGTTCTGCTCCTTTGTCCTTGCTACTAAATATAGGGTTCCAGTCGTCGGATCGATCACCGGCGTGCCTGTGATCCCAATTTCGGGTTTGAGATCTGTGCAGCGGCCTACATCGGTTGTGGAAAGAGTCGTGATGCCATTGGTTGGATCGATAAAACTCACGTGCCACAGTGGCGGACCACTGGCGTCAGCATCAAAAGCATAGACGCTATCGTGCTCCGTTGCCACGTACACCACGTTGCGCGTTCCTTGGCCGGGAATGCTGACGTTCGGCACATACAGCGGTTGCGCGTACACAGCACCGTCGACCGGGACGGAAAACAGTTTCCCGAAGCTAGCAGCATTGACGTTTTGGGGCGTCAGGCTTGTTTCAGTGAGATTTTGTCCCGTTCGTGCGTTGTCATTATGGTAGGTCAGCACGCTGGTTGCTGTCGCGTCGGCAGTCACAGTGAGCGTGGCCGAATTGCTGGTTACCTTGCCAACGGAGTTGCTTACCACCACGGCGAATTGCGAGCCATTGTCCGCGAGTACGGTCGCAGGAGTGGTATAACTTGCAGAAGTCGCGCCAGAAATCGCTTCTCCATTCTTCTCCCACTGATAACTTAGCGGAGAGCTTCCCGCCGCGACAACACTGAAGGCCGCCATCTGGCCAGCGGTCACTGTCTGGCTGGCTGGCTGCGTTGTAATCAACGGTGCGTTTGGATCAGGAGCAGTGTTTGAACCGGCCCCGCAACCAGCCAAGATCAGGGCCAGGAGCAGGGAACAGAGCAATGGGGGAAGTGCTCGTATGGGCATGGGGAATATATGAGGCTCTATTGTGCCTGCATACTTCGGACCTGGTTCATCTTTCGTCTTGATTGTAGCTAAAGTTTCAACCCTAGTCAGCGGCCACGATCGTATTGGCCATTTCGGTTTGACGCCGACGCGCGCGGTTTGAAGGCAGTCCCGCATCACGGATCTTGTAAAGCAGCGCGCGATAGCTGATGCTTAAGGCTCGCGCTGCCTGCTTACGGTTCCAATGGTTGGCTTGCAGAACTTTGAGGATTACCTTGCGCTCCAGCTCGCGAACGGCCTGCCGCGTCAGCTTCTTCAGGGAAATGGGGCCGTCAAAGTTGATGTCGGGATTGAACATTTCCTGCTCGCGCGTAACCAGATCACTGCTAATCACTTCTTCGTTACCCAGGATCACGTAGCGCTTGACCAGGTTTTCCAGCTCGCGGATATTGCCCGGCCAGTGGTACTTCTGCAGCAGCCCCATCAACTCAGGAGACAATGCTCGTGCGCGGCAATTGTATTTACGGTTGTAGTAATCCAGGAAATACATGACCAGATCTTCGATATCTCCCCGGCGTTCGCGCAAAGGAGGCAGATATAGATTCACGACGTTGATGCGATAAAACAAATCCTGCCGGAAGGTCCCGCTTTCGATTTCCTGCTCGAGATGCCGATTGGTGGCACACACTACGCGCACTTCAACCTTTTTGTCTTCCTGCGCGCCGATGCGGCAGAACTGGCCATCCTGCAACAGCTGCAGCAGCTTGGATTGCAAACCCAGATCCAGTTCGGAAATTTCGTCCAGGAACAACGTGCCACGATGCGCCAGTTCCACGCGTCCCGGCTTCATTCCAAATGCGCCAGTGAACGCGCCCTTCTCGTAACCAAAGAGTTCGCTTTCCAGCAACGTACCCGGAATCGCTGGACAGTTCACCTTCACGAAGGGACCGCTTTTCCAAGGAGAGAGGAGATGGATCATGCGCGCAACAATATCTTTGCCCGTACCGCTCTCGCCTTGGATCAGGACCGGCACATTGGCCCCGGCCACCTTGTCCAATCGCTGGCGTAGCTCCTGCATACCCTCGGAGCGCCCGAATACTACGGCATCAGGCGGGATTTCACCGAGGGCTTGCACCAAGGCACTGACCGAATTCATGGTTGTCATAAGTTTCTCACCGCACCTATCTGCGTGCGTACTTCTACGTGTGCATCCCAAGAGCCAAACCGGCGAGAGGCTCAGGGGAAGGGCACGAATCGGACTCAACTATAAATTTATGAGCTACTTACGTGGAATTGGAGGACTGAGCTGTAGCGCTGCAGGGGTCAGCAGTTGCGGTCCAGGGAGGCCATTTAGTGTAGGAAAACATTTTCACTGGGAAGAAGCGAGTTTCCTCTGGGGCAGTGCGGCGTGGGCGGAGTCGTTCAGGAGCGGACGGGAGAACTTGAGCCCCAGCAGGTGATAACCTTCCGCATGGGTTACCCTGACGGCCCTAGCTCGCAGGGTTCTCGAGGCTCTAGGCAGTGCCGCTGCCGCCGCCAGCGGCGCACTCGGGATCTCGAGCAAAACCTGCGACGACTGTGGCAAAGAGCGGCGCACGGCCACCAAGGCTCCGCCCGCACTGACGTTCAGCGCAGTCGCGAACTCCAGGAACTCCTTGCCCTTATCGTCGCGGCTGCGCACGAAAACAGGGATTGCTAACGGCAGGCGCATCCACTTGCGACGCTCTGTTTCTGCTTCCCTGCGGATCAAAGAACGCCCCTGAGATATAGCTTAATCCTCTTTTTGCCGCACCTTAGGGGCCAAACACTGCGATGTTGCGTGACACCCTGTCTTCCCACGTCGGACCCCATTGCGGTTATTTCGAACGGTGCTTCCAAGAAGGTGTTTGGCTCGTGCTAGTCAATCTAGGTGTTTGTTCCGCAGTACTCTAGTAACGTCCGCGACAGGTTACTAAAGAGTGCAACGTTTTTCCACTGAGTGGAAACTAAATTACATAAATTCGCCTTTTGCGTTTGACGCAGGGATAAAATATGGCATACTGAGATGCTATTAGTATCTTCTGAAGCGTTGAGTGCCGTCCCCTCCCCGCGCCAAACCACGAGAGCAAAGTTGTGTCTGTGATACCCGACAATACGTGTCTCTCCCAGCCGGGTGACTCCAAAGCTGGGGATCTAGGCGTAATCCACCCAGAGTCCCAGCCTTATCCCCAACCCGCCAGTCAACAGGAATTGCTCCAGGAATATACGCAATTGCGGGAACGTTTTCAGCGTACTACGAACGCGCTCGCTTCAGCGGCCCACGATCTAAAAACTCCGCTGGCTATTCTGAACGGATACATCGAATTGTTGCAAAGTGAAAAACTCGGCCCGCTGAATGAACGCCAGCGCGAAGTGCTGCGAGATATGAACTCAAGCGGTCAACGTTTGCAGCATTTCATCCAGGACTTTTTGACGTTCAGCGTTCTAGAAACCGGCGGACTGAAGATGCAGTATGAACTGGGCGACATGAACGGCTGCCTTTCCGAGGTCTGCCGTCTGTGGTCGCATCGTTTTCAGGAGAAAGGACTCGCTCTCTACTTTCTCGCGAATGATAAGTTGCAGCCCTTCCCCTTCGATTCTGCCAAGGTGCAGCGTGCGGTCTCGAATTTCCTGGAGAACGCCGCCAAGTTCACGCCCGCCGGCGGCACCGTGTGGTTGCATGCTGAAGCGCACATGTGGGAACGCCGAAATGCGAGTAAGCCAGACGTTTCCGGTGAACGGCGTAGGCAGGACGACCTGGCTCATCCCAACTCGATCAGGATCAGCGTATCGGACACCGGGCCGGGAATTCCGCCCGAGTATCACCTGGAAGTATTCGACGACTTTTTCAGGCTGCCTACAAATGAAAATCAGTCTGATGGTATGGGTCTGGGCCTTGCAATCGCCCGCCGCCTGGTGCACGGGATGGGTGGCAAGATCTGGGTGGAAAGCGAATTCGGTGCGGGATGCAAGTTCTCGTTTCTGCTTCCGCTCAAACCATCCCCCATCGTTTCCACCAGAGGAAAAAGCAAATGAGCAATGCGGCCAACATTTTGCTGGTCGACGACGAACCGGGGATGCTCCGTTATATACGGACCCTACTTGAAGTGGACGAGTACAAAGTCGAAACCGCCTCAAGTGGCGAAGAGGCTGTGGAGCGCGTGCATAAGGGACTGCAGCCCGACCTGGTGCTTCTCGACGTGCTGATGCCAGGCATTGATGGCTTGCAGACCCTAGAACAGCTACGACAGCTTCAGCCCAGTGTCAAAGTTGTGATGCTTTCCTGCGTCAATGACACCCGCAAAGTGGTTCAGGCCATGCGCCTGGGCGCTCACGATTATCTGACCAAGCCGTTCCAGAAAGCTGAACTCGACGTCGTCATCGATCAATGCCTGGGTGCCACGCAGCAAACCTATGCTGGTGAAGTTGAGGAACTGTGCGATGACGTGTTCTTCGTGGCCGCTAGCCCCGCCATGCGGAAGATCCGTTCGCAGGCTGCGTTGGTCGCCAATGTTGATATCCCGGTCTTGCTCCTCGGTGAGAGCGGTACCGGTAAGGAAGTGCTGGCACGATTGATTCATAAATTATCTCAACGGGCGCACCGCACGTTTCTCAAAGTCAACTGCGCCGCCGTTCCTGGCGACCTGCTGGAGAGCGAACTGTTCGGTTACGAGGCTGGAGCATTTACCGGGGCGACCCATCCCAAGCCGGGTAAGTTCGAAATCTGCAACAAGGGAACGATTCTGCTTGATGAAATTGGTGAGATGCCGCCGCTACTCCAAGCCAAGCTGCTGCATGTGTTGCAAGACCAGCAATTCTCACGCCTGGGCAGCCGCTCTGTCATTAAGGTGGACGTGCGTATTCTGGCTGCGACGAACATCAATATTCCGGAGGCGCTCGCCACCAAGCGCCTGCGCGAAGACCTTTATTACCGCCTCAACGCCTTCACTCTGCAGATCCCTCCCTTACGTGAGCGCAAGGAGGAAGTCCCCATCCTGCTGAAGCATTTTATGTCGCGCATGTCGGAGCGCTTTGCGCGGTCTCCGCTGCCGCTAACCCAGGTGCTGCTGGGCGCCTGCCAGGAATACGCCTGGCCCGGCAACCTGCGCGAGCTGAGCAATTTTGTGAAGCGCTATTTGATTCTCGGAGATGAAAAGCTGGCTGTCGCCGAATTGAATCCGAAGAACGATAATAATGGTGGCGCGCACGGGGAATACGGAGCCAAACTATCTGGCGATCAGGCCGGCGGTCTGAAGTCTCTGGCCCGCAGTGCCAAAGATGAAGCCGAGGCTGAGGCCATCACGAAGGCGCTCGAGGAAACCAACTGGAACCGAAAGCAGGCGGCTGCCTTGCTGCAAATCAGCTACAAGGCACTGCTGTACAAGATTCGCCAATACGGCATCGCCCAGAGCAAGAGCCACCACAAACTGACGGCTGGAGCGTGAGACGAGCTCGTCGGCCTTCCACGCGCATTCACTTTTTCGCTAAGTACACCTTCGCAGCAGTGATTTCGCCGCGAGCGGTCTCGCTGTGATCGCAGTTTTTCAGAAGCCGGCCGTAGTACTGCCTGGCCCGCGTGCCATCGCCGGAGAGATCGGCGGCCCTAGCGGCTCCAGCCAAGCTATTAAAGCGCTCCGGTGCATTATGCAGCGAATTCTCGTAGGCGGCTAACGCCTCAGCCGGTCGATCCAGTTCCAGCAGCAGGTCTCCTAACAATTCAATCGCCGGGAGCACTGCGCCAGGAGTGATGGGATGCTTCTCCATCGAGTTCTCAAGATCGGCGGCGGAGCGCATTAAAGCAACTGTCTGCTCTTCGTTGTCACCAGGCTTCGCTTGTGCGTGAGCCAGCCATGCAGAGGCCTCTCGTGCCAGGACTTCGGTCTGATCCGACCAGTAATCTTGTTTGGATTCCTTCAACTGATCTCTTATGGACTGAACTTTATCCAGGTTCTGACGGGCGGCAGCAGAGTTGCCGGTGCGGGCGTACCCCATGGCCTTGGCCCAATAGGTTACGGCTTCAGTATAGTGAAACGCGCTCGGCCGAGGGACAAGTGCAGCGGCTTCTGCCCAGCTTCTGCGTTCCGCTGCGTAACGCGCGGGCACGACCGCCAGAACGTAGCCACCGGTGAGGTTATCCGGCTGAATCTTTTTAATTTGAGTGATTTTTTTGACCACAGCCTCAGCCTCGACATCGCGCCCACTCTGCAGCAGAGAGTAGGCAAGATAGTCAGTCGGGTGCAGCCGCTGATCCCAGGCTGCATCCATGTGAACCTCCTGCTCGTAGTTCTGGCCTGCCTGCATGGCTGCTAGATTCGACTTCGCGGCGTCATCCCAGAGACCCAGGCGCACGAAGATGTGGGACGGCATATGCAAAGCGTGTGGCACCGCAGGAGCAATCTTGGCATATCGCCGGGCAGCCTCGAGGCCCTGGCTGGCGAGCACCGGATTATCGTAGCTGTGGATGATGTAGTGGGCTACACCGGGGTGATCGGGCTGCTTGGCGAAAATCTTCTCCAAGATCGCGCCCGCTTGGCGCTGATTGGCGTAAGTCTTATCTTTGGGTGAAGCCGAAGCTACAAGAGAGAGCGCGTAGAAGATCGCCGCCTCGGAATCTTGCGGATTGCCGCGATAGACACGCTCCATTGCCTGGGAATAGACGCGATTGCGACTGAGATAATCAAGGCTGGCATCTGTGGTATAAAACCCATCGAGGGCAGCGATATACGCCCGTTCTCGATCAGTTGTCGCAACGAGCGACTTTGCCTTTCCAATGGCGGATCCGCCCTTTTGCATGGCCTCCGCCGTGGGCGGTTCCCAGAGCGGGTGGTAGTAACTCATGGCTACACCCCACCATGCCATGGCGCAAGTAGGATCTGCCTCGGCGACGGAAGAGAAGGAGCGCGCTGCGTCCTCGTACCAGAACGAGTGCAGCATTGCCACCGAGCGGGAGAACATTTTTTGCGCGGGCGGTGAGCAGGAGACCGGGAAGTTCATGCTACCCACATTGCCGATATTCGGGCCATGATCGTACCTCTCGTCGGCCGCTAACGATAGGGATACGGCGGAAGTCAGCAGGAGCAGTAGGCTCAGTTTGCGGGCCCTCATTTCCTCACCCCCTAAGCGGATGTGCAAGCCGGCACAAGTGTAGGGCAACGCACGTGCTGCGTTCAACTCTTATACCTTGCCGGCAGTTTTCGTCGAGGCGCCAAGACCCCCTGAGCGCTTCCAGATTCTCTTGACTCGTTCTGCGACTCCACTGTATGTTGCCATTGTCTGAGCTATCGCTCGGACCAATTCTCCTCAGGAGGCGCCTATGTCTGCCGTGTTCACGCGGAAGAATAGGTCCGCCTCCAGACCGCTCCTCTAACCGGCGCGTTTCCCCATGCCGGCGGAGATAGTCCAGCGGAGCCGAATCTCAGGCCGACCTTCTTCCTGCATGTTTCCCTATAAGTGGTCGTGTGGGTTGCGACCACTGAAACTCGCTGTCTGAAAGCCAGTTGAGCGGGCCGAGACGTCGATTCGATGCGGCCTGAGGAGAAGGAGCTTACGGTGCATGGCAACGGTCCTCATCGGAGA
>QIAR01000129.1 GCA_003225595.1 Acidobacteriota bacterium
TATCGAGGATTTCAAACATTGCTACCGGGTGCGCGCTGCGCTCGGAGAGTATCTGGCGGAGATTGCTGGAAAGATCCGATATGAGGCCGAGAACCGTGACGATTTTCCCGCAGTAGGGGATTGGGTGGCAATCACGCCGCGCCCGGGAGAGGGTCGCGCGCGAATTGAATGCATTTTGCCGCGCAGAACCAAGCTGTCGCGCAAAGTGGCAGGACGCGAGCTGAGCCAGCAAATTGTAGCCACCAATATCGACACGGTGTTTGTGGTGAGCTCGCTGAATCGCGAGTTCAACGTGCGACGCATTGAACGCTATCTAACAGTTGTGTGGGAGAGTGGCGCTCAGCCAGTAGTCCTGCTCAACAAGGCGGACCTCTGCGAGAATGCCGCCGGGCGC
>QIAR01000674.1 GCA_003225595.1 Acidobacteriota bacterium
AACCATTGTCATTCCGACTCAGCTTTAGCTGCAAGGAATCTGCTTCTCTGGAAACGCAAGGTCCCCTCGGGCTAGTCTCGGGATGACAAGAGGTAGGAAGTTCAGAAAAACACGTGGCATACACCGTTCCCAAACTGACGGATTACTCGGAAGAAGCGCTGGACAAGGCCGCGGCGCAGTTGCTCTCTGAGTTCGAGAAAGAGAGGAGCGCGGTTACAGCTGACCAGCTTAAGACATTTCGCGATAGGTGGTTCGCCCGGAAAAACGGCATCCTCACGCAGGTCAATGAGATTTGGCTGAAGCGTGCGCCGAAAGAGCACAAGGCAGAAGTCGGGTGGCGTGTTAATGAGATTAGGGACCGCATAGAACCCTACAAAGACTCCCGAGTGATTAACGAATCATTAGGACTCTCTGTCTCGGCTGACGTCAAGTCGAC
>QIAR01000675.1 GCA_003225595.1 Acidobacteriota bacterium
ACCGGAGATCGAAACCGATTACTACAATTTCGAGTCGCTGAATTTTCCCCCGAACCATCCGGCGCGCGATACGCAAGACACGTTGTTCATCGCGTGTCAGGAATCGAAGCCGCTGCGCGACCGTCTGCTTTTGCGCACGCATACTTCGCCAGTGCAGATCCGTACCATGGAGAAGATGAGGCCGCCGGTGCGGGTGGTTTGCCCCGGCAAGGTCCATCGCAACGACGCGCCCGACGCCACACATTCTCCCATCTTTCACCAGATCGAAGGCCTCGCCGTCGACACCAACATCACCTTCTGCGACCTGAAGGGCACGCTCGACCACGCCATGAAGGCCTTTTTCGGTTCGAGTGTGAAGACTCGCTTTTATCCGTCGTTCTTTCCCTTCACCGAACCCAGCGCCGACGTGCAGATCAGTTGCATTTTCTGTGGCGGTAAAGGATATCGCGATGGCGGCCGCTGTCCGCAGTGCAAGGCCAGTGGTTGGATTGAACTGCTAGGCTGCGGGATGGTCGACCCGAATGTCTACGGGTTTGTGGACTACGACCCGAAGAAATTTTCTGGCTTCGCTTTCGGTATGGGCGTAGACCGTATCGCGATTCTCAAGTACGGCGTGGATGACATTCAGTTGTTCTTCCAGGGCGACGTGAGGTTTTTGGAGCAGTTTGGGTGAAGCGGTCAGCGGTCAGCTATCAGCCTTCAGCTCTCAGCTTTTTCCCGGGCAAGAGTGCCCGCGCCACAAGATATTGGTGGGTTTTGCCTTAGTTTTTTGTTTTTTGTTTGAATCTTAAGATCACAAACGATGTAGGTCTCACGCGGGCGAGGGCGCCCGCGCCACACGGAAATGAAGATTTCTCCACAATGGCTGCGTGATTTCGTTGACCTCAGGGTCGACAACCGCCAACTGGCGGATGATCTTACGCTGGCGGGCGTCGCGGTGGAGTCGATCAGTGGCGAAGGCGAGGGCACGGTTTTTGAGATGGATATCACCACCAACCGTCCCGATGCGATGAACCATTATGGTGTCGCCCGCGAATGCTCCGTCATCTACGATCTGCCTCTGAAGCCAATCGAGCCCAAGCTGCCAAACTCAAAAGGCAAAACGAATTTCCCCATCGAGATCCAAGATGCCGAGGGCTGCGCGCGGTTTACGGCACGTATCCTCCGCGGCTCCAAGATCCGGCCATCGCCGGCACACATCGCGCATCGGCTGGCGCTTATGGATTCGCGTCCCATCAACAATGCGGTGGATGCAACCAACTACACGCTGCTCGAAATGGGGAAACCGACGCACGCCTTCGATCTCGACCTGCTGGAAGGCGGCACGATCATTGTGCGCCGCGCCCGCCCCGGCGAAACTTTGAAAACGCTCGACGGCATCGAGCGCAAGCTCTCGCCCGAAGACATGGTTGTCGCTGATGCACGCAAGCCGGTGGCCTTGGCCGGCGTGATGGGCGGATTCGACACGATGATCACGGAGAAGACCAGGAATGTACTCATCGAATCCGCCTGGTGGAATCCGGTCACGATCCGCAAAACCTCGCGGCGGCATGGGCTGCATACCGATGCATCGCATCGTTTCGAGCGAGGAGCGGATTTCGATTCGACCATACTTTCTTGTGATCGCGTGGCCGAGCTCATTCTTGAGTCGGGTGGTGGTGAGCTGCAGGGCGATGTGATTGACCTGATCGCCAGGCCGATGCCATGCCGGTGTGTGCCACTTAACCGTGCCGAAGTGAAGCGCATTTTGGGCGAAGATCTCAGCGACACAGAAATACAACGGATCCTGATGCGGCTTGGTTTTGGCG
>QIAR01000708.1 GCA_003225595.1 Acidobacteriota bacterium
CATCAGAGCCTAGCAGAGGGACAGCCAGTATCTGCCGGACGCGGAATTGGGCGATCACCTCCAGATTCGCACCGGGAACTTTGCTGGGGTCATCCGTCCAGAACACCTCTTTGCTCGTCAGAGCCCGGCTTGCGATCCCCTCGGGGAACATATGATCCACCCGCTGAGGTATTCCCTTCTCGACACCCCATCGCACGTGAAAGACGCCGTTCTCCAGCAATCCGATGAAGCAGCGCCCAAAGCCGAGGAAGTCCGCGGCACGAACTACGAAAGCCTGCATGAATTGATCGAGCTTGCCGATGGAGCCGAGTTCGGAAGAGATCTCCAGCAATTGATGGAGTTCGTGGGCCTGGGCGCGGGCAGTGCCGTAGAGCTCGGCATTAGCGATGGCGACCGCGCCGAAGCCGGCAACTGCTGATACTAGTGATTTCTCCTCTGCATTGAAGGCCCCTTCCTGCCGCGGATAAACCAGAATCGCGCCCTGCGTTCGTGAGGTGCGGAAGGGGGCGGCGACTAACATCCCGGAGGGTGCCAGGTTGCCAAGAGAGTGTGACCCGGGATCGATGGAGACGGTGATCGGTTCTCCAGCCGCCACCGCTCGAGCCGCCAGATCGGCGGAGAAACGGAGTGCGATGCGGTCGTGCCGGAAACGGACAGAGGTAGCCAATTGAGGTGTTTCGGCAGCCACGGCGCGAAGTTCGAATGGGCCCTCCTGGCGCAGCAGAACACACACCAGCCGAGTGCGCAGCAGAATTCTCACCCGGTCGGCTAAAGCCTCAATGACAGCAGAAACGTCGGGCACACCATGCAGCGCGTGCGCGACTTCGGCCAGAATCTCGACCCGGCGATGCTCTTCGCGCGAGGCCTGGGTCAGCCGCGTAGCTTCCAACAAGCTGCCCAGTTGGCCTGCCAGGATAGTGGCCTTCGCCGCCAAATCGTCATTGAAGAATCTTGGGTCAGAGTCATGCAGGAAAACGGCGGTACCGATTATTTCATTAGCGACCACCAATGGAGCAGCCATGATCGAGCGCGCATGAAATTCTCCCGCCATGCGATAACGGAGCGGGTCGAGATGGTTGACGTAAACCGTCCGGCGACTGCGAACCGCTTCCATCGCGACGGCGCTTTCTCCGGCCTTCAGACGAGCTCCACGAAAATGCTCCGCCATTAGCCCATCCGCTTCCGCGCCCACCAGTTCCTCTGAAGAGGCAAGACGCCAAAAGTAGGTTCCGCTGACTTTGAAGAATTCACGAGTGGCACGACAGAAGAGCTGCAGGAGAGAGCTGGCATCGGTACCACGGGCTGCCGCATCGGAAATATCCAGAAGCAGCTTCTGAAAGGAATCGTCGGAGCGGGGGCCAGTCCCCTGGACCACTGTTGTATTTCCAGGCTGCATGGTCAGAACGACACCGCCTGCACACCTCGCCCAATTTTTCAAGTGTTTGAATCTAGGGGGAAACTACCCGCAATCTCATTTTGAGTCAAGCGAATTAACACTGAGGTGTCTAACTGTGAAATTCCAGCTTTCGCGACGATGTGTCTCACTATGAGAAGAAAGAGCGTTTCAGTTGTCCGCATGAGACGCTTCTCATGTCATGCGCGGGGTGGACTTGGGCTCAGGTTTTGGTAAGCCACGCTTGCACATATACTTACCAGTAGTGACCCCCGACTTCCATGAAACCAAGAGGCTGGCATAGGCATTGCTCATAAGAAGAGTCACCACACCTGTCTTCAGCGGGAGCAACTGTGCCTTCAAGGAAGGACACGGCTTCGACTTACAGGCAGGTCTGCCGATCATGTTGACAACGTTGGGTGCGTTTGTCCCCCGCATGCGGGCAGAACCGCAGGAGGAACTAACGCGCAAGGCGAAGAGTGAGTTGCGGCCACTTACCCCGATCTAGCTAAGCGGATGAATGTCACAGCGATAGTGAGAATTCAGGTGCTCGTGGCTCTGAATGAAACGCTGGGAAGCACGATGGTCGGTGACGCAAATTCCCGAGGAGAAGGCCCCGAAACGGAACTACGCCGCGATCCGCGAAAAGAAGCTTGAGGGAGGAACAGCAATGACGATTGGCAAGAAACTCTATCTTAACTTCGGAGCCGTCCTTGCGATGGTCGTGGTGCTGTTCCTGGTGAACTTAGTGGCAGTACACCGCGAGCACTCCGCGAAAGCCGCCGCTGCCGCTTCCCTGGAACTTGCCGATGCCACCGATGCGGTGAAGTTTCAGATGATGCAGAACCGTATGTATCTGAGTAACTATCTGCTGAGCGGCGACACTCGGGAAGTCGAGCGGATGAACGAGGGAGTCCGTTTTTTGAATGACAAACTGCAAAGAGCGGAAGAGTTGGCCAATTCCGAACAGCAGAAAGCAGCCTTTCAGAAGGTCCAGCAACAGGAGCAGGCCTGGATCCGGGAATTTGCGACACCTCTAGTGGAGAAGCGCAAGGAGGTCGACGGCGGCAACGCCACCGTGGCGGAACTGCAGATCTTCTATTTACAGAAGGATGCATCTGCTTGGATCAAGAGTTCCACTGAATATCTGGACGTCGCGGACCAGGAAAGCAAAAAAATTCTGGAAGTGCGGCGCAAATCGGACGAGACGGCGGCCACCGCCA
>QIAR01000709.1 GCA_003225595.1 Acidobacteriota bacterium
TCCTCATCCGGCATTTACACGCTGCTTGAGAGTGAAGGGCAGTGCTATGGTGCCCTTACTTCGAAGTGGCTACATCATTGTCGTGGACACGTCGCAAGTCAACGCTTCCGAAATTGAAAGTGGTGACATTGTTGTAGTTTCCCACGAGAGCAAAGGCTTGGTTGTTTCAAGGCTGATGCACTACGACAGTATGGAAGTCTTGGTCCCGGACAATCGGGAGTACGAATCCATACTCTTATCCTCAAGTGGCTGGCGCATTGTTGGGAAAGTTTTGTGGTGGATTGGACAGCCCGTCCGGCCGGGTTGAGAGTGTCCACCCCAAAGGACAGGCCGTCGAATCGTGCCGCCGGAGTGGCGCTTGGCGAAGGAGGTTTCGACCCGCTCAGTTCGGGCACTGGCGTATACTCAGTTTTCCCGGCGCTGAAAAAAGAGTTTGAGGAGCAAGTGGAACCCAGCGATATTGCCGTCTGTTGCGCGAAGGGTGGTTTTCAGTGCGCCCGCAAAGCTTTTCGGCGCATTTGAAATTGCGCCCTTCGAGTCCCCAGCCATCAAGTCTTTCCGAGCCGCGCGAAATTCTTCAGAGGCCGCCTTAGTGATCCCTCGACATAGGCGAAAGAGGAGCGGCCAGCGCGAGAAGCTAAGCTAGTTGCCTCGTTCTTTACCAGCGTCCGCCGCTTCTGCGACGGTCCCGGCCTTCCCGGCCGCCGCCAGCGCGCTCTGGTCTGGGACGCGCTTCATTTACACTTAGTGCGCGGTCGCCGAGTAGCGTGCCATTCAAGGCAGCGATGGCCTTGATGCCATCTTCCGCGCTCGTCATCTCCACGAAGCCGAACCCGCGCGGTTGGTCCGTATCCCGATCCCTAACGATGGTCACTCGGTCCACCCGACCGTAAGCAGCAAACAGCTGGCGGACGTCCTCTTCGCTTGTATTGAAGCCGAGGTTTCCGACGAAAATGTTCTTCACGGGAGTAGCCCTCAATATGCAGCAAGTCTTTCCGGCCCCGGGCCGGCACCGGGTTTTTTTCCCTGAATGGTATTTAATCCTCATGGCAGCATTTGCCCTGATGCCCCTCACGCTTGTGATCCAGTATCGCGTCAAGGCACGAAAACTCACGATCTGTCCATCCCAAAGAATCTATGTCCAGGCTTCCCGCCCTGGCCTGAATAAAATCCCATTCCAGTTGGTCCAACTCTTCGCAAACCATAAAACGAACTCCTACGTTATGACCGCACTTTAATGCCAAGAAGAAAGCAAACTAGGACACTCCCAGATTTTGGTAGTTGCCTCGTAAAGTGTGCAAAGCGTACATCACGTCCTCCAGAGCCTCTGTCTCTTCGCCGTTATCGCCGGCGGCCTGAAACAATTCCCGCGCCCGTAGCACAACCGCCTTCTCGGCTTCTGCAATGCGCTGCGCTAGTTTGCTCTTATCAATCTCAACGAGTGCGGCTTTGTATAGCTGCCTCCAATATCTGCTGTCCGGAGATTTGGAAATACCAGTACTCATAACTCCGTCTCCTCTTTTCGCATTCGGGTGAGGTGTTGCGTTCGACGATCCGAGAAATGCCTCTGCGGGTCCAGTGCGATGATGCCTGTACCGGCCACCCTTCCCCAACACTGGGGCAGAAAGGGTTTTCCTTATGAGGCCAAAGATCGCGTACAGGATCAGAAGCGCAACTACCATCCGAATGACGATTACACTTTTGTTCCCTTGCATCTTTTCACCCTAGGTACACGGCTGGAAGCGGCTTCCCACACTCTAGGCAAAATGCTTTCGAGCGTGATGTTCAATCCGCAAGACGGGCACATCCTTTGTGACCCGAAACCAGGAATCTGTGGTTGTTTCAGCCCAATAAAGCTCGCCGATGCCTTGAAGTTCCTTAATGAACGAGCGACAAAAGTGAGCAGTGTACAAAAACGAGGACAAAACGGACGGGAAACGGGTTCCATTGATGAACCCTCGTTTCTATCGGTTGCGCAGGGGCCGTCGCGGAAGGCGTGAACGTCAAAGAGCGACAGAGTGGTGCGTAAGAGACCTCTTAAGTTTAGGCTCCTGCGCAAAAAAAGCAATGAAATTCGCATGAATCGGGTGTCGTGGATCGGCGCAGTGGCTCCCTCTCACTTTGTCTCAGTACGAAATGAACAGCCCTTGGGATGGTTTGCAAGGTCAGAGAAACAGATCACTGGCAACAGACTAGAGGAAATCGTACAGCAAGTTGCTGTTCTTGCTAGTCGTAAATCGTGTTCTACAGGGCTTCGGCTGCTTTTTGGGCGCGGGCAATGGTTTTCAGTACCGCCTCGCCCTGTCGTTTGAGTGCGTCGAGCAGTTGCGGAAGTTGTTCTAGCGCACGGAGCCGAACGTCGCGGGAAGCTTTGAGTAGCGGACGGTAAGAATCCTCACTGACCTCTTCTTCTTCTCTCGCATCGTCGTTCCACTGGTAGATTATTTTCTCTTCTTTGATCGCCAACTGCCAGGCGTCTTCCAGCTTGGCGTATCCAAGCACTGGCATACTCGCGGTACTTCTGTGGAGGTGAGTAGTGACTGTCAGATCGGCAGCCGGTATCTTCGAGGTAGTGGGAGTGTCAAGCCAAGCCTCGACGCCCAGATTGAGCGCCGCCAGCTTCTTTGCTGTTGATTTCATCGGTTGTTTG